>NZ_JBCEBL010000007.1:0-279260 GCF_049472615.1 Azospirillum sp. 11R-A
TCATCTCGATCGAGGACGGCATGGCGGAAGACGACTGGGAAGGCTGGAAGGCGCTGACCGACGCCATCGGCAACAAGGTTCAGCTGGTCGGCGACGACCTGTTCGTCACCAACCCCAAGCGTCTGGCCCAGGGCATCCGCCAAGGCGTCGCCAACTCGATCCTGGTGAAGGTGAACCAGATCGGCACGCTGTCGGAGACGCTGGAAGCGGTCGATATGGCGCACAAGGCCGGCTACACCGCCGTGCTGTCGCACCGCTCGGGCGAGACCGAGGACAGCACCATCGCCGATCTGGCGGTCGCCACCAACTGCGGCCAGATCAAGACCGGCTCTCTCAGCCGTTCGGACCGTCTGGCCAAGTACAACCAGCTGATCCGCATCGAGGAGCAGCTCGGCGTCGCCGCCCGCTTTGCCGGCCGCGGCATCCTGAAGGCCTGATCGCCCCGAGGTAAGGGAGAGCCCCTCTCCGGTCCGCCGGAGAGGGGCTTTTTTATGGGAAGCGGACGGTCACTCCCCGGCAAGCGCCCCGATCATCTTGCGCACGGCGGTCATCTGGAAGCCGCTCTTGCGGGCGAAATCGTAGCCGGTGTAGCCGAACCAGTCCCAGCAGGCCTTCGGGTTGGAGGTCGGCTTGGCGGCGCCGTCGATCTGCGGATACAGCACGACGATGTTGTTGACGTCGGCCCAGCGGTTGTAGCCGGCATTCACGGCGAAATGGTCGCCGATCAGGTTGGACGCCATCTGGCAGCCGTGGAAGGCGACATGGATGCGGCAGGTCTGCGCGCCGCCCTCGCAGGCTTCCGGAACATAGATGTAGCCGGTCTTCGCCATGCCGCTGCGGCTGGTGTCGCCGACGAAGGGCGCCTGGTTGAACAGCTGCGGCTGGCGGGCCGCGGCGGGAGCGTTCGGGGTCCTGGCGTCGGCATAGAAGAAGCGGACGATGGCGCCGGCCTGATCGTACTGGCAGTTGTTGATGTATTCGCTCTTCTCACCCTCCTTCGGGATGAAATCGCAGGCTGCGCCATAGCCGTCGGTGATATAGGCATGGGCCGCCTTCGGCAGCTTCACGTAGGACAGGTTGGCTTCCGCCACCCCCAGCGCCCGGTAGAACCCGTCTGTGGCGTCGGCGACCGGCCGCTTCACCGTCACGTCGCCGTCACCGTTGAACAGGTAGATCTTCGACTGCGCCATGTTGGACAGCGGGTCGATCTCCTTCGCCTTTTCGCGCGCCTTGGCGTTGGCGACCAGGGCATCGACATCGGGCGCGCCCATCGCCACGTCCATACAGCGCTTCAGCGCCACGATCGCCGTGGCGACGCCGCCCGTCGACACCTCGGCGCAGTCGTAAGGACCGCCGGCGACGAGCCCGGCCGCCTTGACCAGCCCCGAATAGGCGACCTGGAACTGCCCGGCCATGTAGGCGCCCGACGAAATGCCCGACACCGTGGTCTGGGCCGGGTCGATCTTCAGCTTCAGGTCGGACAGCCTGATCTGGGCGCTGCTTTGGGCAGCCATGGGAAGCGGCGCCAGGACGAGGAGCGCCGCAAACGCGGTCTTGAGAATCGCTTTGTTTGAAATGGTCATGAAAAGGGTCACCTTTGCCCTGAAAGGGTTGTCAACATTGCGTGGACAGCGGCGATCTGCACCCCGCCCTTCGTCGCGTATTCCGTCCCGGTCCTGCCGACCCAGTCCCAGCAGGCAATCGGGTCCGCGGAATTGCGCGGCGACAGCTGCGGGTAGAGCACGATCAGATTGTTGTTGGCCGCCCAGCGGTTGAAACCGGCGCCGGTGGTCACGGCATCGCCGACCTCGGCCGCGGACTGTCGGCATCCGTGAAAGACGATGTGCACGGCACAGGCCGCTCCGCGCCCGCAGGCGGGCGGCACATAGACATAGCCGGCAGGGGCCAGCCCCGTGCGGTCCGGATCGCCGAACGGCGTCTGGTCGAAAGGAACGGCCGCTGGCATGTCGGGAGCCGGCGGGTTCAACCCGCCATAGATGTGCGACAGGATCCGGCCGGCCTGGTCATAGTCGCCGCAGGCATTGACATAAGGGCTGCGGTTGGCGTTGCAGTCGTTGACCCCGCCCGGCGCAATGAAGCCGTTGCCGGCATCCAGCCCGGTTTCCACCCGGATCTGGTTCGCCGGCACATGGGCGGCACGATAGAAGGCCTCCGCCTCCTCCACCGCCTTGCGGTTCACCACCATGTCGGCGCGGCCGCTGAACAGGTAGACCTGTGCCTGCGCCAGCCGGTCGAGCGGGTCGATGGCCCCGGCCGCCGCCAGCGGCTGGGCCGCTTCGTACAGCGGCTGGCCACGCGGCCAGAGCGGATTGCCCTGCATGCAGGCCGCCGCCAGAAGCGGATTCTCGGCTGCGCAGAGATAGGGACCGCCGGCCACCAGACCGACACCGGCCATCTCGCCCGAATGGGCGACGTGGAACTGGAGCGCCATGAAGGCGCCGGCCGCCAGCCCCGACACCGAACTCTTGGCGAGCACCACATTGTGCGGAGCGAGCGGAGGCGCTGTGGCATCGGCACTGGCCGGAGCGGCACCGAAGGGCGACACCAGCGCCAGCACCGCCACGAAACATGCAACCAGAAAACACCGGAGCGGCCGATTCTCTGCCACCTGCTGCACCCCATCCGCCAGAACCTCTGCGGAAGGTAGCAAGAGAACGGTGATTGTCTAACAAAAAGCCCTAATAGATTTCTGATACACGCACATGCACGACCATGCGCAACCCAACCCCGGCGGCGGGCGCCGGCGGGGCTTCGGGCAGCCATGGAAAAGGCCGGCGGAGCCGCCGCTCCGCCGGCCTTGCGCCGTCAGTCCGAGATCATCCCGGCGGCCGGGCCGGCCGGGCGCCGAATCGGGCCGCTCAGCTCCGCAGGAAAGCGAGCACGTTCTCCGGCGAGGATTCGCCGTAGGGATCGCCGTTCTCGCCTTCGTCGTTGATGCCCGGCTCCTCGAACCACTTCTCGACGACACCGTCCTTCACGACCATGGCATAGCGCCAGGAGCGGAAGCCGAAGCCCAGGCTGTCCTTGTCGATCAGCATGCCCATGCGGCGGGTGAAATGGCCCGACCCGTCGGGGATCAGCTTCACCTTCTGCAAATTCAGACTCTTGCCCCACTGGTACATGACGAAGGCATCGTTGACGCTGATGCAATAGACCTCGTCGATGCCGAGAGCCTTGAAGTCGTCATGGAGACGCTCGAAGGCCGGGCACTGCTCGTTGGAGCAGGTCGGCGTGAAGGCGCCGGGCAGGGAGAACACCACCACCCGCTTGCCCTTGAACAGCTCGTCGCTTTGCACGTCCTGCCAGCGGAACGGGTTGGGTCCGCCGACGCTCTCGTCGCGCACGCGGGTCTTGAAAACCACCGAGGGGACCTTGCGCCCTTCCATCGTCATCTCCGGCTTTCGTTGGGAATGGACCGGCGGAATCGCCGCGGGGGAACGATAGCGGTAATGCCTGCCCCCTCCAACCGGCCATAGGTCATGCCCCCTCCGCCAGGCACCGGCACTAAGTCACCCCCGAAGGAACAAACAATACCGAGGTAATTCTGCGCAAAAGTGGTGGCATCCGGTGGCAATCCTGTGACGTCCCCGAATGTTAAGGTCCCATTTACCAAGATCGCGTTCTCTGGTCTCGCCTGCATCCAGTGGGCACTGCGCCGACCGGTGACAATTGGAGGGCTGTTTTATGCCTGTTTCGACCAAGTCCAACTCTATGCGACAGCCCGGCAATGATAAGCCGGAAGCCTCATTCAATCGCGGTTATTTTACCAGGATACTTGTTAGTACATTTATCTTCAGCGCCACCATCAACGCGCTGATGCTGGCCATGCCGCTTTATTCGCTTCAGGTGTTCAGCCGCGCCATCCCGTCCGGCAATTACGATACCCTGGCCATGCTGACGGTCATCGTGGTGATGGCGCTGACGCTGAGCGGTCTTCTGGAGATGGTGCGCTCGCGCCTGCTGGCCCGTGCCGGCAACGCGCTGGAGGTGCGGTGGCGCCGCCGGCTGACCGCCGACGCGCTGGACGCCGCCGGCCGCGGCCGTCCGGACAACGGTCCGCTCGCCGACCTGATCGAGCTGAAGGGCGCCTTCTCGCGTCCGTCGCTGCCGGCGCTGATGGACCTGCCCTGGGCTCCGCTCTACGTCATCGGCATCTACGTCATCCACCCGATGCTGGCGCTGGTGCTGGTCGTGTCGATGCTGATCATGGCGGTGATGGGCTGGATCGGCTATGTGGCCGTCAAGGACATCAACGACGAGAGCAAGCTGCCGGCCGGCCGCGCCCAGAAGCTGTTCGAAGCGCTGGCGTCGCGCTCCGACACCGTGCGCGGCCTGCGCATGGGCAACGCCTCGCTCGACGCCGTCAACCGCGACTTCCTGACCGCCAGCGCCATGCAGGGCCAGGGCTATGAGCGCAGCGCCGCCATCGGCGCCGCGACCAAGTGGGTCCGCATGGTCCTGCAGATCGCCGTGACGGGCATCGGCGCCTGGCTGGTGATCGAGCAGCACCTGTCCTTCGGCGGCATGATCGCCACCTCGATGCTGGTCGGCCGCGGCCTCGCCCCGATCGAGCAGACCGCCGGCGCCTGGGGCGGGCTGGTCCGCTCCGCCCAGGCCGTCCGCCGCCTGCTGCCGCTGCTGAAGCGCCTGTCGCGTGAGCCGGAGCGTCCCTCCGTGCCCGTCGAGAGCGAGCGCCTGACCGTCGAGAACCTGCTGTTCGTCTCTCCCCGCGACCAGAAGCCGATCCTGCGCAGCGTCACCCTGTCGGTCGAGCCCGGCGAGACCGTCTGCATCGCCGGCCCCAACCGGTCGGGCAAGTCGGTCCTGGCCCGCCTGCTGGCCGGCGTCGCCCTTCCCTCGGCCGGCACGGTTCGCCTGGGCGGCCTGTCCGTCGCCACCCTGACCCCCGACAGCCCCGACCAGGGCATCGGCTACCTGCCGCAGCAGGTCGACCTCCTGCCCGGCAGCATCGCCGACAACATCGCCCGTTTCACCACCGCCACCCGCGAACAGGTGGAAGAGGCTGCCAAGGCCGTCGGCCTCCACGAGTGGATCGAAAGCCTCCCCATGGGCTACGAGACCGAGGTCAACGACCCGCTGTCCCCGATCACCGGCGCCAGCGCCCGCCTGATCGGCCTTGCCCGCGCCGCCTTCGGCCAGCCGCCGCTGCTGGTGCTGGACGAGCCGACCGCCGGCCTGGACGAGCTGGGCATCAAGGCGGTCCGCGCCTTCGTCGCGGCCAGCAAGGAGCGCGGGGCGACCACCATCGTCATGACCCACGCCCCGATCTTCGTCGATATGTCCGACCACACCTACGTCCTGAAGAACGGCATGGCGATGGAGCTGCCGCGTCCGGAGCAGCAGCAGGCCCAGCCCGGCGCCGTCAACCTCGCCCGCCTCCGCAATCTCGGCCCTCAGGGTCCGTCCGCCGCCACGGCGGGGGCCGCCGGCTGACCGCCGGCACCGCCCTCCAGTCCTGAGCACCCGGCACGACCCGACAGAGCCAAGGAAGTCCCATGACCACGATGACCACGACCTTCCCCGCCCCGCTCTCCAGCGACAACGGCCCCGAGACCCCCGCTGGCAAGCCGTCGCGCAAGACGGCGACCATCACCTCGATCCATGCGCTGCGGGCGGCGATGCCGGAAACCAATGCCCGCGGCCTGCTGCTGGGCGGCTTCCTGGTCCTGGCGGTCGGCTTCGGCGGCATGACCGGCTGGGCGGCGGTGGCCCCCCTGCACAGCGCGATCAGCGCCTCGGGCTCGCTGGCGCCGGAGACCGGCCGCAAGGTGGTGAAGAACACCGAAGGCGGCGTGATCAGCGCCATCATGGTCAACGAGGGCGACCGGGTCGAGGCCGGCCAGGTCCTGATGCGGCTGGACAGCACCGAGGCGCAGACCCGGCTCGAGATGCTGAACGCCGCCCTGTTCGACACGCTGGCCTCCGAAGCGCGCCTGTCGGCCGAGCTGTTCGAGAAGCCGGCCATCGAATGGCCGGACGCTCTCGCCGCCCGCCGCGCCAGGGAGCCGGCGGTCGAGAACGCCATGGTGAACCAGGAGAAGCTGTTCCAGGTCCGCCGCACCCAGCTGGACACCGAAGCCAAGCTGACCAAGGACCGCATCGCCACGCTGGGCGACGAGGTGCAGAGCCTGGAGAAGCAGCGCGCCTTCCTGGCCCGCGAGATCAAGCTGTCGGACGAGGACATCCAGATCACCCAGGGCCTGCTGGACCGCGGCAACTCCACCCGCACCAAGCTGGTGGCGGCGCAGAAGGAGAACGCGCAGCTCCACGCCCAGGACCATGAGCTGGAAGCCCGCATGTCGCAGTCGCGCCAGCAGGCCGTCGATGCCCAAGGCGATCTGGTCCGCCGCCGCAGCGACTTCCGCGAGAAGGTGCTGGTCGAGCTGGACAAGGCCCGCGGCGACGCCCAGAAGCTGGCCGAGCAGATCCGCGACGCCAAGAACCGCCTGGACAACCGCACCGTCAAGGCGCCGGACGCCGGCAACGTCGTGATGTACGGCCACCCGGCCGTCGGCGGCAGCATCACCGCCAACGAGCCGGTGCTGGACATCGTCCCCGACGACAAGGCCCTGCTGGCCGAGGTCCGCATCCAGCCGAAGGACATCAAGTCGATGGCCGTCGACCTGCCGGTGAAGGTGCAGCTGACCGCCTATGACAGCCGCGTCGTCGGCACCATCGACGGCACCGTGTCCTACGTGTCGGCCGACCGCCTGACCGACAATGCGACCCGCCAGGAATATTACCTGGCCCGCATCCGCCTGAAGGATGCCGACAGCCATGAAGTCCGCCACATGAAGATCAAGGCCGGCATGCCGGTGGAGGCCCGCATCGTGCTGTCCGCCCGCACCCCGCTGGACTACCTGATCCAGCCGCTGCGCCAGTCCTACGTGAAGGCCTTCATCCAGGAGTGACGAGCAGAGGGTGAGGCAGCCCCTCACCCCCGGCAGCCCGTATACAGACAAAAGCCCCCGACCGTCCGGCCGGAGGCTTTTTCTTTGTCCGAAAAGCTCAGCTCCTGCCGGGGCGCAGGTCCGGCTTCGGCGGAACCGCCATCGGCGTTGGCAGCGGCTCCGGCACCTGGATCGCCTCCGTCTGCTCGCGGGTGCGGCGGGATGCCGCGCGGTCCTGGGCCAGACGGTCCATCGCCTGCTGGCGCTGCGCCTCGGTGGTCAGGTCGGTCGGGCGCGGCGGGACGGTGCCCAGGTTGGGGTACTCGCTCCGCTCCCCGCTCATGCTGCGGATGGGCGACGAATTGTCGCTGACCGGCGAAGGCTCGCCGGTGATGGCCCCCAGCGGGCCGGTGTCGAGCATGCGGTCGCTGCAGGCCGACAGCCCGAAAACCATTGGTATCGCTACGATTAGCAGGCTGAACGCCGGCCCGGCCGCCGCGATGCCCCGACCGTTACCCTGACTGCCCGTCACCATCATCCTTCCCCGTGTCTGGCCGATACGCCACACTTGTGCGACGATCCTTGAAATGAAATGTTCACATCTGCGGTGTATGAGAGGTTTCGGATTTCTCCTGCACCGCACCATAAAGCCGGACCGCCGCACGCAACCCACAGCGACGCCAACCACAGCGACATGGTGCAGACCACTCCCAGAGACCGCCCCCAGACACCGCTTCCTGAAGACCATCGCCTGCAAGCCTGTATAGCCGTCCGTCCGCAAGGCCCAAAGCCCAATCTGGCGCAAGCCCGATCCCGCGGGACCACGGTGACACAGGCGACGTGACCGAGACGACGCGACACCCGCCCAAAGAAGAAGGACCGTGCTCATGGCCGAGACCAAGGCCCCCCCTCAGGCTTCCAACCCGGCTTCCCCCCAGGTGCCCGACGTCAAGCTGCCCGATCCGGTCGAAATGTCGCGGGCGATGACCCGCATCGCCGAGCAGAGCCAGCGGCTGGTCTCCGAGTTCCTCGCCCGTCAGGCCGCCGACGGCGCCGGCCCGAAGAGCCCGGACCCGATGGGCGTCGGCCATGCCTTCCTTGAGATGACCACCCGCATGATGGCCGACCCGGCCAAGCTGATGCAGGCGCAGATGTCGCTGTGGCAGGACTACCTGACCCTGTGGCAGCGCACCACCCAGCGCTTCTTCGGGCAGGAAACCCAGCCGGTCATCGCGCCGGCCAAGGACGACCGCCGCTTCAAGGACGCCGCCTGGGACGAGAACACGCTGTTCGACTTCATCAAGCAGTCCTACCTGCTGAGCGCCCGGTGGATGCAGTCGACCGTCAATCAGGTCGAGGGGCTGGACGACCACACCGCCAAGAAGGTCGATTTCTACACCCGCCAGTTCGTCGACGCGATGGCGCCCTCCAACTTCGTCATGACGAACCCGGAGGTGCTGCGCGCGACCATCGAGAGCGGCGGCGAGAATCTGGTCAAGGGCCTGGAGCATCTGCTGAAGGATCTGGAGCGCGGCAAGGGCGAGCTGCGCATCTCGATGACCGACTACGATGCCTTCCAGCTGGGCAAGAACATCGCGGTCACGCCGGGCAAGGTCGTCTTCCAGACCAGCCTGATGCAGCTGATCCAGTACACCCCGACCACGCCGGACGTGAACAAGCGTCCGCTGATGATCGTGCCGCCCTGGATCAACAAGTTCTACATCCTCGACCTGCGCGAGAAGAACAGCTTCATCAAGTGGGCGGTCGACCAGGGCCACACCGTCTTCGTCCTGTCCTGGGTCAACCCGGACGAGACGCTGGCGGCCAAGGGCTTCGAGGACTACATGGTCGAAGGCCCGCTGGCCGCCCTCGACGCCATCGAGAAGGCGACCGGCGAGAAGGACGTGAACGCCATCGGCTATTGCCTGGGCGGCACGCTGCTGGCCTCCACGCTCGCCTACATGGCGGTCAAGAAGGACGACCGCATCAAGTCGGCGACCTTCTTCACCACCATGCTGGACTTCGCCGAGGCCGGCGAGCTGTCGATCTTCATCGACGAGGAACAGCTGACCTTCATCGAAGGGCAGATGGCCGAGCAGGGCTATCTCGACGGCGCCAAGATGGCGACCACCTTCAACATGCTGCGCGCCAACGACCTGATCTGGTCGTTCGTCGTCAACAACTACCTGCTGGGCAAGGATCCCTTCCCCTTCGACCTGCTGTACTGGAACAGCGACAGCACCCGCATGCCGGCGGCGATGCACAGCTTCTATCTGCGCAACATGTACCAGAAGAACATGCTGGCGCAGCCGGGGGCCGTGACGCTGAAGGGCGTTCCGGTCGACCTCGGCAAGGTCAAGGTGCCGGCGCTGTTCCTGTCGGCCCGCGAAGACCACATCGCGCCGTGGAAGAGCACCTACAGCGGTGCCCAGCTGTTCAGCGGCCCGGTCAAGTTCGTGCTGGGTGCGTCCGGCCACATCGCCGGCGTCGTCAACCCGCCGGCGGCCAACAAGTACTGCTACTGGACCAGCGACAAGCTGGCCAAGACCTCCGACGAGTGGCTGGAGAAGGCGACCCAGACCCCCGGCTCCTGGTGGCCGGAATGGAACAAGTGGGTCGGCCAGTACGCCAACGGCAAGGTTCCCGCCCGCCAGCCCGGCGACGGCGCCCTGCCCGCCCTGGAAGACGCACCGGGGTCCTATGTCGCGGTCAAGAACGGGTAACCGAGGCGTCTTGGAGACACCCCCCTCTTCCCTTGCGGACGAGGGGGGACTGATGAAGGGGTCGCTGAAAGGCGACCCTTTCTCTTTTGGATCTTCCGGCCGCGCTGGCAAGATTTACACGGATGTCACGGATTTGGACACGGATTACACGGATTTTCTTGATCTCGGCGACGCTCCGGCTTTTCCCGAAAGCCACCGCCTCGCGACTCCACATCCGTGAAATCCGTGCTTCAATCCGTGAAATCCGTGTAAATCTTGCCACCCGTCCCCGCCCCCTCGCAAAGCTTCAGCGCTCGTCCCGGCGGGGGTTTTCCTTTTCCGTCCAATCCGATAGTGTTACGCACGCGCACGTTAAGGGTTTGTTTGCCCTTTTGACGCCACCTAAGGCCTGCGCACATTCGCACGCCCCGGGGATCCGCCGTTCATGCCATCCGACGCCCAGACAGGTATGATGGGAGCCGCCACGGCAGCGATGGCGAACGCCGAACCGGTCAAGCTCGCCGAACGCTACGAGATCCAGCCGGGCGCGCCGATCCCGCTGCTGAACGCCGTCGGCGGCAATGCCTTCACCGCCAAGGCGCTGCGCGAAAAGCGGATCGAGCCCTTCGCCATCATCTGCCATGCGTCGGTGCTGCCGCGGATGGACATCTGCTCCACCGTCGGCAGCCTCGACAACGCCACCAACATGCGGCTGCTCGACTGGGGGCTGGTGGACTGGCCGCAGGACCGCGGGCGGCGCTTCTGTCTGGTGTTCGAACGGCCGGGCGGCAAGCGGCTGATGGGGTCGCTGACCGACACACTGGATCCGATGCCGGAAGACCAGCTGACCCGGCAGATCGTTCACCCGCTGGTGTCGGCGCTGAAGGAGCTGTCGAGCCGCGGCGTCGTCCATGGCGCGATCCGCCCGACCAACCTGTTCTACCGCGATCTCGCGTCCGGCACGCTGATGCTGGGCGACTGCGTGTCGACCCAGCCCGGCTACGGCCAGCCGGTGCTGCTGGAAACCATCGAGCGGGGCATGGCCAGCCCGGCCGGGCGCGGCACCGGCACCATGGCCGACGACCTCTATTCGCTGGGCGTCACCCTGCTGATCCTGGCGCTCGGCCGCAACCCGCTGGCCGGGCTGGACGACGAGGCGGTGCTGCAGGCGAAGATGGAGCGCGGCTCCTACCCGGCGCTGGTCCAGCAGCAACGGCTGCCGCTGGCGATCAACGAGGTGGTGCGCGGCCTGCTGGTCGACGACCCCAAGCAGCGCTGGACCCTGAACGACCTCGATCTGTGGGTGGCCGGCCGCCGGCTCAGCCCGAAGCAGCCGCAGATTTCCCGCCGCGCCGCCCGTCCGCTGGAATTCCAGGGGTCGGAATACTGGCATTGCCGCACGCTGGCCCGCGCCTTCGCCCGCCATGCCCCCGCCGCCGCCTCCGTCATCGAAAGCGGGGAGCTGGACAAGTGGCTGCGCCGGTCGATGGGCGACGACGTGCGGGCGGAGGCGGTGGGCCACGCCATCCAGACCGCCTCCAGCGGCAAGGGCGGCACGCAGGGCGACCGGCTGGTGGCCCGCGTCTGCATCGCGCTCGACCCTGCCGCCCCCATCCGCTACCGCGGCAGGGCGATGATGCCGGACGGCATCGCCACCATGCTGGCCGACGCCTTCCTGCGCGGCGAATCCCCCCAGGCGGTGGCCGAGGTGATCGCCAACCAGCTGCCGATGTTCTGGGTCAACGTCCAATCCGACTTCAAGCCGGAATTCGTGCCGCTGGTGCAGAGTTTCGACCAGCTGCGCGGCTATCTCGACCGCTCCAGCCATGGGCTGGGGGTCGAACGCCTGCTCTACGAGATGAACCCGACCATGCCCTGCATGAGCGGTCTGGTCGCCAAGCAGCTGCCCACCACCCCGGCCGAGCTGCTGCGGGCGCTCGACTGGATCGCCGCCGGGGGCGAGCGGCACAAGGACCCCATCGACCGGCATATCGCCGCCTTCCTCGGCGCCCGTCACAAGCGCGGGGACGAGCTGCTGTTCACCCAGCTCGGCAGCGGGGTGGAGCCGATGCGGCGCATCATCGCCATGCTGACCATCCTGTCGGACATCCAGGCCCGCACCGGCGTCGATGGGCTGACCCATCTGGCCAGCTGGGTGGTGGCGATGCTCGACCCCGCCTTCCGCCGCTTCCACAACCGGCCGCAGCAGCAGGAGGTGCGCAAGATGGCGGATGCCGCCGCGCACAACGGCCGGCTGACCGAACTGCTGAAGGTGGTCGACGATCCCGACGCGCTGCGCCGCGACCGGCTGGAATTCGAAGCGGCGCAGATCGCCTACCGCGAGGCCGACGCCGAGATGGACAAGATCCGCCACACCATCGCCGACCGCAATTCCATCATCGAGACATCGGGCCGGCAGGTCGCCGCCATCGTGTCCAGCCTGCTGTCGACCCTGCTGGTCGCCGGCATCATCCTGTTCTTCGCCTTCTGACCGGATAACGGGGGACCGCCATGGCGCGCAAGAAGAAGAAAAAGGGTGGCGCCCTCACGCTGATCCTGCTGATCGTGCCGGCGGCGCTGATCGTGCTGCCGACCACCATCCTGTTCGGCATCGGCATGATCCCGACCATCGTCGCCTATGTCGTCGACCGCGATCCCGACAAATCGGCGCCGATCACCGTCGGCGGGCTGAATTTCTGCGGCTGCATGCCCTTCGCCATCGATTTGTGGAAGCACCAGCACACCATCGGCGCCGCCGCGAAGATCTTCGCCGATCCGCTGGCCTGGATGGTGATGTACAGCGCCGCCGCCGTCGGCTGGGGCATTTATTACGGCATCCCGCCGATGGTCGCCGGGATGGAAGTCAGCCGAGCCGAAAAGCGGGTCGAGGTGCTGAAGCAGAAAAAGGTGGCGCTGGTCCAGGAATGGGGACCGGACGTGGCCGGCGATTACTTCGACGAGTCCGGCGGCATGGAGCCGGACGCCGAAATGGAAAATGCCTGATCGGGCGACGACTCCACTGCCGGACTTGCAACCGGACTCTCCGTCAGGGCATGATCCATGCCGAGGGCCGCCGGGTCGGCCATGAGGTTGGAATGTTCAGCGTCAGCGAGAATGAAGCCGCCGCGATCCAGAGGGCGTTTCACGAAAGCGGCGAATGGGCGGCCGTCGTCGAGCTGCGGCGGCATTTCCACATTCAGGACAATGTGAACGCCCTGAATGCCGTCCGCTCCATCGTCAGATGGGCGGGGGCGGTGCCACCGCATCCGCAGCCCACCTCCCCTCTCTGAGCCCCTTCTCTAAATCTGCCTCAGCCGATCATCCCGGCCACCGCCCGCGCCACATCGGCATGGATGGCGTCCTGCTGCTTGAAGTCCTTCGCGGTATGAGTCAGGTAGCTGGCGACCAGCAGCGGCGCGCGGCCCTCCGGCCACAGGATGGCGATGTCGTTGGCGGTGCCGTTGGTGCCGGTCCCCGTCTTGTCGCCGACCCGCCAGCCGGCCGGCAGCCCGGCGCGCAGACGCTTGTCGCCGGTCTTGTTGGCGACCATCCAGTCGGTCAGCTGCTTGCGCGAGTCCGGCCGCAGCACGTCGCCGACCAGCAGGCGTTCCATGCTGCGCACCATGGCTGCCGGCGTGGTGGTGTCGCGCGGGTCGCCGGGGATGGCGGTGTTCAGCGCAGGCTCGTTGCGGTCCAGCCGCGTGATCTTGTCACCGATGCCGCGCAGGAAGGCGGTGAGGCCGGCCGGGTTGCCGACGCCGGGCAGCAGCAGGTTCGCCGCGACATTGTCGCTGAGCGTCATCGCCGCCTCGCACAGTTCGGCCACCGTCGGCGGCGTGCCGTTCAGCCGGGTCTCCGAGAAGGGTGCGTAGGGGACCAGATCGGCCTTGGTCACCGGAATCCGCCGGTCCAGCCGGTCCTTGCCCTGGTCCACCGTCTTCAGGACGGCGGCAGCCAAAAGAAATTTGAAGGTGCTGCACATCGGGAACCGCTCGTCCCCGCGCCAGCCATGCAGCCGGCCGTTTGCGCTGTCGAGCACCGCAACGCCCAGACGGCCGCCGGTGCGCCCCTCCAGCTCGGTCATGCGCGATGCGAACGCATCGCTTCCCGTGGCTTTACCGCCTTTGTTCCTGCCGGTTTCCGCAGCCCGCGCCCCGGCCGCCGACAGCAGCAGAACCCCGCCCGTCGCCGCCAGGAACCCCCGCCTTCCGATCATTCCAACCTCCCTCTGCATCGTTGCGATGGCCGGACGATAGAAATCCCAGCGCGGGCCGGCAAACGAGCTTTCCTCGCGGAAGACCCAAATTAAACTTATGCCTCGCCGGGGCATCGCCATGGCAGGCTATGGGGCGCCGCGGCAAGAGGCGGACAGGGCGTGGACAGCGGAAGGAAGCAGGCCGATGCCGATGCGTCAGGAGATGGAGACGGACCGTTTCGAGGCGACGGCCGAGGATGGCAGCGTCCATGCCGTGGTCGAGACGACCAGCTTTATCCAGATGGTGACCTTCCGCGGCCCCGCCGGCTGGGTGCCGGAGGGCAAGAGCTATCGCCTGGACGGCGGCGACGCGGTGGAGCAGGCGGCGGACGGCGGGTTCCGCATCGCCGCGTCGGGGCTGGCGATCCGGCGGATGGCCTGAGTGCACCCTTGGGTGAGGCCGCCCGCGCTTTCCGCTGGCGTGGCCGGGGCGGTTGAGGCCATCCTCCCGGCAACACCGGTCCCGACCCGTTCGGGCCGGCAAATCAGGGAGACAGAGATCGTGACCGCGCCCTTCATCCTCTACGGCAACGTGAATTCCCAGCCCGCGACCCGCATCGCACTGTTCTTCCGGCTGGCCGGGGTTCCCTTCCAGTACCGTCACCTCGATCTGCGCGCCGGTCAGCAGAAGTCGCCGGAGTATCAGGCGATCAACCGCTTCGGCCGGGTGCCGACGCTGGTGCATGGCGACCATTCGATCTCGGAATCCAGCGTGATCCTGACCTATCTGGCCGAACAGACCGGCCAGTTCGGCGGCCGCGACGAGGCCGAGAAACTGCGCCTCGCCGAATGGCTGAGCTGGCTGGCCGACGTGCTGCTGCCGGTCCAGCGCGCCCGCGCCGTGCGCAAGTTCAACGGCGATGCCAACGCCCTGCCCTGGCTCGACGGCGCGGCGGCCAGCGGGTTGAAGCTGTTCGACCAGCATCTGGCCGGCCACAGCTACATCCAGAGCGAACGCCTGACCATCGCCGACATCTTCGCCTTCCCCTGGATCGACCTGCTGAGCGAATCCGGGATCGAGGAGAAGGACTATCCGAACGTCAAGGCCTGGGCCGACCGCATCCGCGCGCAGCCGGGCTACAAGCAGCAGTATGAGCTGGTGCCGCAGGCCGACGCGGAGTGCTGAGGTAGGAAGACGGATGGTTGCGGCGGTTCCCCGCCGCGACCGTTCAGCCCCGCGCAGTCACACCCGCACAGTCACACCCGCGTGTCGTCGATCACCTTGCCGTCGTTGGGCAGGCTTGCCGGCGCCACGAACTCCACCGCGCCCTTCAGCTTCGTCACCGACGCCAAGGTCTCGCGGATGGCGGCGGCGAGACCCTCTCCGCTCTCCTCCGCCTCGCAGCGCAGGGTCATGGTGTCGCTGGCGTCCTGGCGGCCGACGACCAGACGGGCGCGGGCGATCTGGGGATGGCGGCGCACCACCTCGGCCACCTGACTCGGGTGGACGAACATGCCCTTGACCTTGGTGGTCTGGTCGGCACGGCCCATCCAGCCCTTCAGCCGCATGTTGGTCCGGCCGCAGGGGCTGCTGCCCGGCAGCACCGCCGACAGGTCGCCGGTGGCGAAGCGGATCAGCGGATAGGCCGGGTTGAAGATGGTCACCACCACCTCGCCGACCTCGCCGTCGGGAACCGGGTCGCCGGTGCCGGGACGGACGATCTCGACGATGCAGCCCTCGTTCACCACCAGACCGGAGCGCGCCCGGGTTTCGTAGGCGACGATGCCGAGATCGGCGGTGCCGTAGCACTGGGTGACGTCCAGCCCGCGCGCCTCATAGAAGGCGCGGGCATCGGGCAGATAGGGGCCGCCCGACACGGCGGCGATGCGGATGGAGGAGACGTCCAGCCCCAGCGCGTCGCCCTTCTCCAGGATGATCTTCAGGAAGTCGGGCGTGCCGATGTAGCCGCGTGGCTTCAGGCTGGCGACGACCTGGGCCTGCATCTCGGTGTTGCCGGTGCCGGCGGGAATGACGGCGCAGCCGAGGGCATGCGCCCCCGTCTCGAACATCGAGCCGGCGGGGGTCAGGTGATAGGCGAAGCAGTTGTGGGCGAGGTCGCCGCCGCGAAAGCCGGCGGCGAACAGCGCGCGGGCGCTGCGCCAGGGATCGACGCCATGCGGCTCCGGATCGTGGATTGGGCCGGGAGAGGCGAAGACGCGGGCCAGCTGGCCGATCTCCACCGCCGCCAGACCGCCGAAGGGCGGGTTCGCCTGCTGCAACGCGATCAGGTCGGATTTCCGCGTCACCGGCAGGGTGGCCAGCGCGTTGCGGTCATGAATCGACGCCGGGTCGATCCCGGCCAGCAACTGGCGGAAATAGGGGGCCGCGTCCTTGGCGTGGTGCAGATGGGCAGGCAGCGCCGCGAACTGCTCGGCCTCGCGCCGGTCGGAGGAACGGGTTTCGAGGTCGTCGTAGAAATCGGTCATGGTCGTTCGTCCGTTCAGGGGTCGGCCGATCAGGTGGCGGGCATCGGCGGTGGGGCATCGGCACGCCGACGCCCCGCCACTCCCCTCAAATCCAGCGCTTGCGGCGCTTGAAGCTCTTCAGGTTCTTGAAGCTCTTGCGCTCTTCATTGCCGCCGCCGAGGTAGAATTCCTTCACGTCCTCGTTGTTGCGCAGCTCTTCGGCGGTGCCGTCCAGCACGACCTTGCCGTTCTCCATGATGTAGCCGCGGGTCGCGGCCTGGAGGGCCATGCGGGCGTTCTGCTCCACCAGCAGGATGGTGACGCCAAGGTCCTTGTTGATCTGCTGGACGATGCTGAACACCTCCTTCACCATCAGCGGCGACAGGCCCATGCTCGGCTCGTCCATCAGGATCAGCTTCGGCCGGGCCATCATCGCGCGGCCGATGGCCAGCATCTGCTGCTCGCCGCCGGACAGGTAGCCGGCGAGGCCGGTGCGCTCCTTCAGCCGGGGGAAATAGCTGAAGACCATGTCCAGGTCGTCCTTCACCCCGTTGTCGCGGCGGGTGTAGGCGCCCAGGCGCAGATTCTCCAGGCAGGTCATGTCGGCGATGATGCGCCGGCCCTCCATCACCTGGAAGATGCCCTTGCGGACGATCTGGTCGGGGTCGATGCCGTTGATGCGCTCGCCGTTGAAGGTGATGTCGCCACGGGTGACCTCGCCGTCCTCGGTCTTCAGCAGGCCGGAGATTGCCTTCAGCGTCGTCGATTTGCCGGCGCCGTTGGCGCCGAGCAGGGCCACGATCTCGCCCTCCGGCACCTCCAGGCTGAGGCCGCGGAGCACGAGGATCACGTCGTTGTAGACGACCTCGATGTTGTTGACGGACAGCATCAGCTTCTTCGCGGCCGTGACCGGCGGTGCGACTGGAGCGTTGGTCGAAGCGGCCGTGGCGGTGTTCAGCATGCGGCACCTGAACTGTTCATAAAGATCGGGGGCGCCCCCGCCCGAAGAGAGGCGGAGGCGCCGCTTGCTTATCGGCTTACCAGCCCAGCCATTCCGGCTTGCGCGGAACGTCGACGGTGGTCAGCTTCTCCAGCTTGATGGTGCCGGCCTTGACCAGATCGTCCACACCGGCGCCGGTGTCGCCGGTCACCTGGGCGCGGTAGATGTTGACCGCCGTCATGCCGCGATGATCGTTCTCCGCCCAGGTCGAGGGGACGCAGACGCCCTCCAGCCCGGCCGGGACCCAGTCTTTCTTCTGGTACATCGCCTTGCGGATGTTCGGGCCGGTGACGCCGCCGTTCTTCGACGCCCAGTCCATTGCTTCCTTCATGTAGAAGGCGGTGCAGACGCCGGCCATGTAATGCACCGGGCGGTAGGCGTTGCCCGACGCGTCGGAGATCTTGGAAATGTCCTTCAGCGTCTTCATGCCCGGCGCGTCGCCGTTCCAGGTCACCGCGGTGCGCATCGGGAACACCACGCCGTTGGCGGCCGAGCCGGCGGCCTTGGCGGCGTTCTCGTCCATGCCCCAGACGTTGCCCATGAACTGAACCTTGGCGCCGACCGTCTGGCAGGCCTTCAGCACCGAGATGTTGGAGCCGGCGGTGTTGCCGAGATAGGCGTAGTTGGCGCCGGCCTCCTTCAGGGTCAGGCACTGGGCGGTGTAGTCGCCGGGGGTCAGGGCGAACTGCACGGCCGGCAGCACGTCGAAGCCCAGCTCCTTGGCCAGCTGTTCGCCGGCATCCTTGGGCGCGTTGGGATAGGGGTGGTTGGCGCCCATGTGGACGTATTTCGGCTTGCCCTGGCCGCCCTGCTTCTTCCAGTCATCCGCCGCCCACATCAGCATGCCGCGCAGCGCGTCGGAGTAGGAGGGACCGTAGAAGAAGTTGTAGGGCGCCGGCTTGGAGCCGTGCGGACCCTTGCCGGTCGGATCGGTCAGGTGACCGGAGTAGGAACCGGAATAGGCCGGGATCTCGTCCTTGCCGACGAAGCCGGTCAGCGCCTCGGTGTCGGCGGTGCCCCAGCCCTGGAGCGCGGCGATCTTGTCGCTGCCCGACGACCACTTCTTGTACTGGCTGATGGCGCGCGGCGCCTGATAACCGTAGTCGACGGTGTCGACCGCCAGCTTGGTGCCGTTGATGCCGCCCTTGGCGTTGATGTAGGCCAGCGCGTCCGCGACGCCCTGCGCATAGGGCACGCCGACGTCCGACGTGGCGCCGGACTGGTCCGCCAGATGGCCGACCGGGATGTCAGCATAAGCGGTGGCCGAGGTCGCCAGCAGGAGCGCCGAAGTGGCGAAGAGCGCGGTCTTGATCGACATGGTGCGTTGACTCCCCAGTCTGTTCTGTTTGTTGATCGGCAAAAGCGTACGCATCAGTGCGAGAAGGGATAGAGCTTCCAGTAGGCCTTGATCTGCTTCCAGCGGTGGGCCAGCCCGTCGGGCTCGAACACCAGAAACAGGATGATGACGAGGCCGATGGACATCTCGCGCAGGAAGGCGATGTTGTCCTTCAGGTTCAGCGCGGTATCGAGCGCGGTGCCGCTCACCAGCTTGGTCAGCGCCTGCATCGCTTCGGGCAGGAAGACCATGAAGGCGGTGCCCATCAGCGTGCCCATGATCGAGCCCAGCCCGCCGATGATGATCATCCCCAGGAACTGGATCGAGAAGAGGATGGTGAAGCCCTCGACAGACACGAACTGGAGGTAATGGGCGTAGAGGGCGCCGCCGATGCCGGCATAGAAGGCGGAGATGCCGAAGGACATCGTCCGGTACTTCGTCAGGTTGATGCCCATGATCTCGGCGGAGAGATAATGGTCGCGCACCGCCACCAGGGCACGGCCGTCGCGGGTCCGCATCAGGTTGGTGGCGAGGATGTACATCACCACCAGGGCCACCAGCGCGACGTAGAAGAAGCGCTCGTCGGTATCGAAGGCGAAGCCGAAGATGGTCAGCGGCTCGGCGATGGTGCCGGCGGTGCCGCCGGTGAACCAGTCGGCCCGCGCGAAGAAGTCCTGCAGGATGTACTGCGCCGCCAGCGTGGCGATGGCGAGATACAGCCCCTTCAGCCGCGCCGCCGGCATGCCGAACAGCAGGCCGACCAACGTGGTGATCACGCCCGCCAGCGGAATGGCCAGCGCCACCGGGACGCCGACGCTGTTGCTGAGCCAGGCCGAGGCGAAGGCGCCGAAGCCGAAGAAGGCGGAATGGCCGATGGAGATCTGGCCGGTGAAGCCGACCAGGATGTTCAGGCCGAGCGCCGCGATGCCGAGATAGCTGATCTGGATCAGCAGGCTGAGCCAGTAGCGGTCCATGAAGGCCGGGCAGGCCAGCAGCAGGACCACGCCCAGGATCGCGAAGTTGCGGCTGGTTCTGGTCGGGAAGATGGTGGTGTCGGACCCGTAGGACGTCTTGTAATCGCCGCTCGGGATGATGCTGACAGATGCCATGGGGGCCTCACACGCGCTCGATGTCTTTGGTGCCGAACAGGCCGTAGGGCTTGATCATCAGGATGGCGATCAGGACGTAGAAGGGTGCGATCTCGTACATGTTGCCCCAGTTCAGCCACTGGCTGTCCAGGTAGTGCGCCATGTTCTCCAGCACGCCGACGATCAGCCCGCCGACCACAGCGCCGATGACGCTGTCCAGCCCGCCGAGGATCACCGCCGGGAACACCTTGATGCCGAAGAAGGACAGTGCCGACGACACGCCGTTGACCACGCCCACCGTGACGCCGGCCACCGCCGACACCATGGCGGAGATCGCCCAGCTCATCGCGAACATGTGGCGGACCGAGATGCCCAGCGACTGCGCCACCTGCTGGTCGAAGGCGGTGGCCCGCATGGCGAGACCGGTCCGCGAGTATTTGAAGAACCAGCCGAAGCCCGCCATGATCAGGATCGAGATGAGCAGCGACATGACGTAGACGGTCTGCACCTCCAGCCCGAACAGGTTGACGGTGGGGCTGGCGAAGATCTGCGGGAAGGGTTTGGCGAAGACGCCGAACATCCACTTCATCGCCGCCTGGAAGACGATGGACAGGCCGATCGTCACCATGATGACGGAGATGATCGGCTCGCCGATCATCGGCCGCAGCACGACGATCTGCAGGATGACGCCGAAGGCCAGCATGAAGGCCAGCGTGATCGGGAAGCCGATCCAGAAGGGCAGTTGCCAGTGGGTCAGCAGCCACCAGCAGGTCCAGGCGCCGATCAGCAGGAATTCGCCCTGCGCGAAGTTGACGATGCGGCTGGCCTTGTAGATCAGCACGAAGGACATGGCGACCACGCCATACAGCGCGCCGACGATCAGGCCGTTGACGAGAAGCTGAAACAGAAGGGTCATGGCGTTTCCCCTCAGGCGGCCTGCCGCTGCGCGCCCTTCGGCGGCAGCAGGTCGATGACGGTCAGGGTGGTGCGGATGCGCTGCTTGGTGCCGTCCTGGAAGGCAATCGTGGTGTCCACGTCGATCTTCGGCTGGCCGGTATAGATGCTGTCGATGATGGTGCCGTACTTCTCGCCGATGACGCCGCGGCGCACCTTGCGGGTGCGGGTCAGCTCGCCGTCGTCGGCGTCCAGCTCCTTGTAGAGCAGCAGGAACTTCGAGATGCGCTGATACTCAGGCAACGTCTGGTTCACCCGCTCCACCTCCGCCCGCAGCAGGTCGTAGACCTCCTGCTTCGACGACAGGTCAGAGTATGTGGTGAAGGCGATGCGGTTCTTCTCCGCCCACTTCGACACGATGGGGAAGCGGATGCAGATGATCGCCGACAGATAGTCGCGCTTGTCGCCCAGGATCACCGCCTCGGCGACATAGGGCGAGAATTTCAGCTTGTTCTCGATGTATTGCGGGCTGAAGCGGTCGCCCTGGGCGGTGGTGGCGATGTCCTTGATGCGGTCGATGATGACCAGATGGCCCTTCTTGTCGAAGAAGCCGGCATCACCCGTGTGCATCCAGCCGTCGCGCATGTCGGCGACGGTCGCCTTCTCGTTCCGGTAATAGCCGGCGAACATGTTGGGGTGGCGGGTGACGATCTCGCCGACGCCGTTGTGGTCGGGCTCGATCACCTTCACCTCGATGCCGCCGTCGAACGGCACGCCGACCGTGTCGAAATCCACGTCGGTGCCGCGATGGACGGTGTAGGCGCCCATCGTCTCGGTCTGGCCATAGATCTGGCGCAGCGGCACGCCCAGCGCCTGGAAGAACTTGAAGGTGTCGGGGCCGAGCGCCGCGCCGCCGGTCGCCGCCGATTTCAGGTTGGTGAAACCCAGCCGGTCGCGCAGCGCCTTGAACAGGATGGCGTCGGCCATCGCCGAGCGCTGCCCCTTCGCCAGAGCCTCCAGCCCCAGCTTCATGCCGAGATCGTACATCTTCTGCTTGAAGGGCGAGGCGTCCATCATGCGGGCGCGCACGTCGGCGGCGATCTGCTCCCACAGGCGCGGGGCGAACAGCACGAAGCTCGGCCCGATCTCGCGGAAGTCGTGCATCATCGTCTCGGCTTCCTCGACGAAGTTCACGCGCATCCGCGACACCATGCCCATGCCGACCGCATAGACCTGCTCCATGATCCAGGACAGCGGCAGGACGGAGACGTAATCGTCCTCCGGCCCCTTGGGATCGGCGGACAGGTAGCTGGCGACATGGCGGATCAGCCGGCCGGCCGGCAGCATCGCCATCTTCGGGTTCGACGTGGTGCCCGAGGTGGTGCAGAGGATGGCGACCTCCTCACCCTTGGTCGCGGCGACCATGCGGTCGTACAGGTCCGGCTGCTGCGCATGCAGCTCCTCGCCCATCGCCACCAGATCGGTGACCGGCATCAGGCGGGGGTCGTGGTATTTGCGCATGCCGCGCGGGTCGGAATAGATGATGTGCTGAAGCGTCGGCAGCCGCTCGGCGAGGTTCAGCAGCTTGTCGACCTGCTCCTCGTCCTCGGCGAACACCACCTTCACGTCGGCATAGGTGATGAGGTAGGCGACCTCCTCGTCCAGCGCGTCGCGGTAGATGCCCAGGCTGTAGCCGCGCACCGCATGGGTGGCGATCTCGCCCATCACCCAGTCGGGACGGTTGTCGCCGAGAAGACCGACCACCTCGCCCGGCACGACGCCGAGCTTGGTCATGCCCAGCGCGAAGGCGCGGACACGGGCATGGACCTGGCTCCAGGTGAAGGTGCGCCAGATGCCGAAATCCTTCTCGCGCATGGCGATGTCATTGCCATGCTCGCGGGCGTGCAGGGCCAGCAGCTTCGGCAGGGTGTCGTTGACGGCCAGATCGGGCAAACCCGGATTGGGCAAACCCGGATTGGGAAGAGCGGTGCTGGACATCACGCGACCTCCTTGCGCGGCTGGACCGCCGTCGCCGGCGCCTCTTCCTCGTCGTCCTCGCCCAGATAGGCGCGGCGGACGCGGGGATCGGCCAGGACCTCCTCCGGCTTGCCTTCGGCGATCTTCTTGCCGAATTCCAGCACCATTACCCGGTGCGAGATGTCCATGACCACGCCCATGTCGTGTTCGATCATGACCACGGTCATGCCGAACTCCTCGTTGAGGTCGACGATATAGCGGGCCATGTCCTCCTTCTCTTCGAGGTTCATGCCGGCCATCGGCTCGTCCAGCAGGATGAGGTCCGGCTTCAGCGCGATGGCGCGGGCCAGTTCCACCCGCTTGCGCAGGCCGTAGGACAGCGTGCCGGCGGTCGCCTTGCGCACATGCTGAATTTCGAGGAAGTCGATGATCTCCTCCACCTCGCGGCGGTGGGACAGTTCCTCCTTCCTGGCGCCGGTCAGCCAGTAGAGCGACCCGGTCAGGAAGTTGTTCTTCAGCAGGTGGTGGCGACCGACCATGATGTTGTCGAGCACGGTCATGTGCCCGAACAGCGCCAGGTTCTGGAAGGTACGGCCGATGCCGAGCGCGGCGCGGTGGTTCGGGGTCATCCCCGTCACGTCGCGGCCCTTGAAATAGACCTTGCCGTCGGTCGGACGGTAGCGGCCGGAGATGCAGTTGACCATCGAGGTCTTGCCGGCCCCGTTGGGACCGATGATCGAGAACAACTCGCCCTTACGGATGCCGAAACTGACGTCGGTCAGCGCATGGACGCCCCCGAAGCGCAGATTGACGCCCCGAGCCTCGAAAATGGTCTCCGCCTGGGTGGTGGGCGACTTTTGGCCAGGGGAATTTTGGCCAGGGCCGGGGTGTGGTGCGACGGGCGCGCCTGACATTTCCTCCTCCGTTGCTGTTGGTACCGCTTCTTCGGGTCACGATCCGGCTCTTTGGCGGCCGGCGGGGTCCATATTGTGGACCGTTTCATGAGCAACTTCCGCACTATATACCGGGCTGCGGTCTGTTTTCAACACTGACATTCCGCCAGTGCATGTTTTTTGTTGCGATGGATGGCTGCACGGTCCATATGATGGACCTCATGAGCAGTAACGCCGACATCGTCCCCACCCCGGCCGCTTCGCCCTCCACTCCGGGCGCGGCGGGTGGCACGCAAAGCCTGGAACGCGCCATCGCGCTGCTGCGCGCGGTCGCCGAGGCCGAAACCGACGGCGCGCGGCTGGCCGATTTGATGACCGGGGTCGGGCTGTCGAAGGCCACCGCGCACCGGCTGCTGATGGCGCTGGCGCGCGACGGGCTGGTCGAGCAGGACAGCCGCAGCAAGCGCTATCACCTGGGTCCCGATCTGGTGGCGCTGGGCGATCTGGCGGCCCTGCGCCACCGCCCGCCGGCACCGCCGCCGCCACCTCCCCCTGCCCCGCCCCAGCCGCCGGAGGCCGCGGCGCCTGCAGCCGTGCAGCCCTCGCCGCCCGTCCTGATGGTGAGGCCGTCGGCCTTCCTGCGGCCGGAATACCGCGGCGAGTCCATCGCGCTGGCGGCGTTGCTGTGCGACCGCCATGTCCGCGCCGCCGACGGCGCGCGGGCGGCGTTGCTGCATGAAAGCGTGGCCGGACAGACGACGGAGCTGAGCTTCGCCCGGCTGGCCCGCGATTCTGCGCGCTTCGCCGCCGTGCTGGCCGGCATGGGGGTGGGACCGGGCGACCGGGTGGCGGTCCTGCTGCCGAAGGGGCCGGAGCTGCTGATCACCGCGCTGGCGATCTGGCGGCTGGGCGGCGTCTACATGCCGCTGTTCACCACCTACACCGCCTCGGCCGTCGCCTACCGGCTGGCCGACAGCGACGCGCGGGCCATCGTCACCAACGGCTTCCTGCGCCGCAAGGTGCCGCGCGACAACACCCGCCCGGTGGTGACGGTGGAGGGCGACGAGGCCTTCGGTCCCGACGCCGTGCCCTTCTGGTCGTCGCTGCACGAGGCCACGCCGCTGGCCGAGGTGGCGCGCTACCGCGAGGGCGACGCCTTCGCCCTGATCTACACCTCGGAATCCGAGCCGACGCCGCTCGGCGTCTCGCTGCCGGTCAAGGCGCTGTCGGGGATCGAACAGTACATGCGCATCGGCCTCGACCTGCGCGACGACGACATCTACTGGAACATGGCCGATCCCGGCTGGGCCTATGGCGCCTATTACGGGCTGGTCGGGCCGCTGCTGCTGGGACGGACGACGATCTTCTGCGACGGGCCCTACGACGTGCGGCAGGGCTACCGCATGCTGACCAAGTTCGGCGTCACCAACCTGACCGCCGCGCCGTCGCAGATCCGCGCCTGGCACGGCGCCGATCCCGGCGTGTCGCACCAGTTCGCGCTCCGCATCCTGTCGGTGGTGGGCGAACCGCTGCCGCCCGATTTGATCGCCTGGGCCAACCGGACGGTGAAGGTTCCCCTGCTCGACCAGTATGGCCAGCGCGAGACCGGCATCTTCATCGTGAACCGGTACGATCCCGACGGCATCGGCCGCCACGAGTCCGAAGGGCCGGACGGCGGGGATGCGATCCAGCCGGCAAGCGGCTCGCTCGGCCGGCCGATGCCGGGCTTCCGCGTTGTCATCCTCGACCCCGACGGGCGGGAGGCGCCGGTGGGCGGCGCCGGTGAGATCGCCATCGACGTCGACCACTCGCCGCTGTTCTGGTTCGAATCCTACGCCAACAACCCGGACCGCACCGCCCAGCGTTTCCGCCACGGCCGGCGCTATTACCTGACCGGCGACCGGGCTTTCCTGGACGGCGACGGCAACATCCATTACCGCGGCCGGGCGTCCGACGCGATCCAGATGCAGCAGGGCGAATAGTCACGGCCCCCCCTTTTCGGGTATAGAACGCGTTCGGGACTGCGGCTGCGGCAACGGGAAGAGCGCGAAGGACGGGTATGGAATCCAAAACGAAGAACCGCGAATCCTGGCTGGCCGCCGCCTTCGCGGCGCTGGCCGAAGGCGGCGTCGACAAGGTGCGGGTGGAGGTGCTGGCGAAGGCCCTGAAGGTCACCAAGGGCAGCTTCTACTGGCATTTCCGCGACCGCACCGAGCTGATGAGCGCCCTGCTGGACAGCTGGAAGCTGGGCCGCATCGCCGCCATCAAGGAACAGACCCGGCTGGACAGGCGCGAACCGGCGCAGCAACTGCGCGACATGCTGGCGCTCTATGGCGGCAGCAAGCCGCGCGGCATGGCCATCGAACTGGCGGTGCGCGACTGGGCCCGGCGCGCGCCGGAGGCGGAAAGCGTCATCGCCGAGGTCGACCGCGAACGCCTGCACAGCGTCGCCGGCCTGTTCGTCGCGCTCGGGCTGCCCGCCGACCAGGCCTTCGCCCGCGCCTACCTGTTCTACGCCTTCGCCTTCGGCCAGGGCCTGCTCGCCCCCGGCGCCGCGGCCGACCGGGCCGACGTGGTGCGGGCGATCTGCGCCGATGTGCTGGTGCCGGCGGCGCAGCCGCAGTCCTGAGCCGCAGTCCTGAGCCGTCAGGGCATGTAGGCCAGCCGCAGATTGCCCCAGTGGCGGCCGCGCACCATGATCGGCGCATCGACCTCCTTCAGGCGGACCATCTGGCCGCCGCCCATGTCGCGGCGATAGGCCTGCAACAGGAACGACCGGGTGTTGCGCGCCGCGGCGAGGCCGGAGCGGTCGGCGAAGACACGGCGGTTGCGGCAGTGGGCGGCATTCCAGACCGCGTCGCCCGGCCGTTGCGGGTCGGAATAGCGGCTGTTGTGGGTCGGCAGATAGCCGACGGCGTTGACCGCCGCACAGAACTGGATGCGCGGGTTGGAGGCCAGGATCGGCTCCTGGATCACCGGGAACAGGCGGTCGGTCAGGTCGGTGAAGGGGGCGAGGCACTGTTCCGGCTCCGTGCCGGGAATGCTGGACAGCTCGGTCGAGAACAGGGCCTCCTCGCCGATGCCGCCGCTGGCGAGCGCACCCTCCAATGCCTTGCCCAGGGCCGCCGCAGCGTCCTGTGCGGTGGCGATGATGGCGGAATCGGCCTCGACCATCGCATTGTAGACGCTTTCCAGACGGCGGTTCTGGGCATCCGACAGCTCGTCCAACGCCAGATGCAGGCCGAGATCGCTGGTTCCCGCGACGATGGCCGGCAAATCGCCGACCTCGCGCAGGGTCACCGTCAGTTTCGTCTGCTCGGGCAGCTCCGGCAGCCCCTTGCTGTCGATCAGCAGCCCGTCCAGCGACAGGTCGAGCATGGTGACGGTGCGGCGGTCGCCCGCCACGGTCATGGCAATCGGCTCCTCGCAGGGGATGCGGTTGGAGACGCGGCGGTCGCCCGCCACCGACTGGCGCAGCGCGATGACCAGCCGGCGCTTCAGGTCGGCCACCGCGCCCTGGGTGTCGGTCATGCGGCGGCTGACGTCGGTGGCGATGCCGGTGATCTCGTCGGTCTGGTCGCGGATCCGCAGCACGCTGCCCGACACCTGGGAGGCGCCGCCGGCGGAGTTGGTGGCGCTGCGCCCGATCTCGGCATTGGCGGCGGACTGTTCCTCCACCGCGGCGGCGGTGGCGGTGGCCGCCTCGTCGATCTCCTCGATCACCGAGATGACGGTCTGGATGGCCGAGACGCTGCCGCCGACCGCATGCTTCAGCTGCTCGATCTGGCGGGCGATGTCCTCCGTCGCACGCGAGGTCTGGTTGGCGAGCTGCTTGACCTCGCCGGCGACGACGGCGAAGCCCTTGCCGGCCTCCCCCGCCCTGGCGGCTTCGATGGTGGCGTTGAGCGCCAGCAGGTTGGTCTGGCCGGCGATCTCGTTGATGAGGGTGGCGACCTTGGCGATCTCCTCCGTCGCGATCTCCATCCGGCCGATGGCGGAGGCGGAGCCACGGGCGCTGTCCACCGCACGCCGTGCCACCTCGCTGGAGCGCGCCGCCTGCCGGGCGATTTCCTGCCCGGAGGAATTCAGCTCCTCCGTCGCGGCGGCGACCGACTGGGCGTTGGAGCTGGCCTGCTCCGACGCGGCCGACACCACCACGGTGTTCTCGCGCACAACGCCGAGCGCCTCCATCAGGTGCTCGATGCCGTCGCCGGCTCGCCGGCTCGCCAGTTCCACGCCCATCCAGGTGGAGTCCAGGTCACCTTCGATGGATTTGCAGGTTTCCAGCAGGGCCTGGCGGGTCAGCGCCTTCTGGCGCAGCTCGGTCTCATGCTTCTCGTGGATGCCATAGGCCAGCTTCGCCTTCATCGCGTTCAGCTCCGACGCCACGCGCCGGAATTCCGGCACGCCGATGGCCTCCGCCGGGCTGAGGAAATCTCCACGTGAAATGCGGGCGAAGGTTTTTTCAAAGGATTTCAGCGGTCTCCGGAAGGTCAGAAGCAGTCCCCAGGAGATCAGCCCGGACATGATCGCCAGAGCGGACACGATTGCCACCGTCTCCATGAACCGGGCGGAGAAGTCGCCCTGCGCCTCCGAAACCTCTTGCCCGGCGCTTTTCATCTGGAAGTTCAGCAGGTCACGGTTCGCTTCGAAGGCCGTTGCGAACAGCGGCGTGACGACCGTCCGGACATCCCGTTCGACCGCAAGCGAATCGCCGTCCTTGATGTGCTCCATCGTCGGCCGCAATCCGTCCTTCACGTATTTCGAGCGCAATTCGAAGAAACGGTCGGCCAACACCCGTTCTTCGGGCAGTTTCGGCAAGGCGCTGTATTCGGCCCAGACCGCCGTGATGGCCGCGACGTTGCCTTCGATCCGGGACAGCAGCTCCTTGATCGCCGCCGGCTCGGCGCCATCCCGAACCTCGACGATCAGGCTGGTTATGATCTGCCGGTTGTCCGCCATGCGGGTCAGGATATCGTTGCTGATCCGGGCGGCAGCCAGCCGTTGGCTGTAGACGCGCGTCAGGGCGTCGTTCGATGCCGACATGCCCTCCAGCCCCAAGCCACCCACGAAGACCATCGCCGCGATCAGCAGAACGAAGGCACCGAGCAGCCGCCCGGTCATGCTCGTCCATGCAGCATCCAGCCAGCGACGCGGCCCCTTCCGGTACAGTTCGCCACCGCGGAGGTCCACAGCCGCCCGGTTGTCGCGCATCTCCGCATAGAGCCTGTCGGCCGCCGCGATCTCGTCCCGCGACGGCTTGGAGCGGATGGAGATGTAGCCGGTGACGGCACCGTCCTCCATCACCGGCGTGACGTTGGCGCGCACCCAATAGAAATCGCCGCTCTTGGTGCGATTCTTCACCAGCCCTTCCCAGGGCTGCCCCGCCTTCGCCGTCGCCCACAGATCGGCGAAGGCCTCCTTCGGCATGTGGGGGTGGCGGACGATGTTGTGCGGAGCGCCGATCAGCTCATGCTCGTCAAAGCCGCTGATCTCGACGAAAGCCTGGTTCACAAAGGTGATGCGCCCGCCGGTGTCGGTGCGCGACACCAGCGGAATCCCGTCGGTCAGATGAACTTCTCGGTCGGTGATCGGTGTGTTGACGCGCATGTCGCGGTTCCGCTCCAGCCATAGCCTCGAACAAGTTGGTCGGGCATGGTGGCGAACCGATAGCAGCAGCATGAAAGCATCGGTCGGCCTCCAGGACCGGAGCTTGCGCTGCAAGCGGCATGCCGCATTATTTTGTCGGTAAGCGAACAAACCCCGCGTTCGGGCGCAACGGCAACGCGAAACCGGCGGTTATCGCCCGTCGCAAAATGCCTCCGGAAAAGCGGACCGGTCCCAAAGTATTATGCAATTTGGAAAAAGCTATATTGTCTGACCGTTCAGCCGCGCAACGGCCCGTTGGACAGCCCGTCCAGTGGGATGGCGGTGACGCTCTTCACCTCTTCCATCACGGCGTAGGTGTGGGTTTCCCGCACGCCGCGGGCGGTGGACAGCAGTTCGCCCAGGAACAGGCGGTATTCGTTCATGTCGCGCACACGGGCCTTGACCAGATAATCGAAGCCGCCCGCCACCATATGGCATTCCATGATCTGCGGCATGCGCAGGACGGTGGCCTTGAAATCGTCGAAATTGTCCGGCGTCGTGCGGTCCAGCACCACCTCGACGAAGACCAGCATCCCCGCCTCCAGCCGATGCGGGTCGAGCAGCGCGACATAGCGCTGGATGATGCCCTCGGATTGCAGGCGCTTCACCCGCTCCAGGCAGGCGGCCGGGCTGAGGTTGATGCGGCGGGCCAGTTCCACATTGCTGAGGCGTCCGTCATCCTGCAACTCGCGCAGGATCTTGATGTCGGTGGAATCGAGGCTGCGGTCCATCGGCGGCTCGGAATGCTGTTCGGCTGGCGGCCCCGATCCTAGCGGAAAAATTGGCGCCAAGCCATGCCGGACCGTAGCCGCAGCGGTTGGAACGATGCGGCTCCGAAGCCTGTTTGCCGCCGGTGGGTTCTTTCAGGCCGCCAGCGGCAGGGTCACCGTCATGCGCAGGCCGCCGGTCGGCCGGTTTTCGGCCCGCACACGGCCGCCGAAGGCTTCGATGTTGCGCCGGACGATCCACAGGCCGATGCCGAAATGCGCCGCCCCGGCCTGATGCGCCGCCGCCTCGTCCTCCGGCATGCCGCGGCCGGGCTCGCGGTGGGAGAAGTAGCGCTCGAAGATGCGTTCCAGATTGGCGGGATCGACCCCCGGCCCCTCGTCGTCCACCACAAGCTCGGCGCAGGATCCGACACGGGTCAGGCGGACGCTGACCGTCCCGTCGGCGGGCGAGAAGCTGACGGCGTTCTCCACCAGATTCTCGACGATGGTCTCCAGCGTCTCCTCGCTGGCCCGCACCACCAGCCCGGCGTCGATGCGCGAGCGCATGTGCAGGCGGCGTTCAGCCAGCAGCCCGGTGTAGCCGCCGGCCATCCGTTCCACCAGCGACGACAGATCGACGCGGCGCCGGGCCGGGGCCAGCAGGTCGGCAGCCGCCTCGTCCATCCGGCGGGCGAAGGAGACGAGGCCGTCCAGCTTGTCCAACGACTTCTCGATCATCGTCAGGGCGCGCTGGCTGCGGGCGTTCTCCGCCGGCAGGGCGCGGCGCAGCGGTTCCACCGACTGGCGGATCACGGCGATCGGCGTCTTGAAGGCGTGGGCGTTGTCCTCCGCCGCGCGGCGCAGCGACTGGGCGCTGTCGCGCAGGGTGGAGACCAGCCGGTCGAAATCCTCCGCCACGCCGGCCAGTTCCGGCACGGTGTTGCGGGCGGCGAAGGAGGCGTTGCCGCTCTCCTGGTCGGGCACATCCTCGCCGCCGACGATGCGGCGGGCCAGATCGCCGAAGCGGTTCAGGTTGCGCCAGATGCCGGCCAGCACGGCCAGCACCAGGGCGGCCATCGCCAGATAGATCGCCGCGGCGGCCTGCACCGCCGGCGTGCTCCAATAGGGGCGGCCGATGGAAGAGGAGATGTAGGCTTCGGTCGCGTGGCTGGTCACCAGCGCCCAGCAGCCGAAGCTGGTCTTGATCGGGGTGATGGAGGACAGCACCTCCTCCCCGCCTTCGGCATGGGGGACGCGCATCGCCAGCGTCGCGTTGCCGGCGCAGCTCGATCCCAGACGGTCCAGCACGCCCTGTTCGAGCAGCAGGCGCCGTTCGGCGTCGATGTCGGCGGTCGACAGGCTGGGCGCCGCGGCGACGTAGAAGAAGGGTTCCGGCCCGGCCTTGGCGCCGGACGCGCTGGCCGCCACCCGCGGGCGCACCAGCAGCTTCAGCCGCGTGCGGTCGTCGCCGTAGCGGGCAAGGGCGATGCTCAGGCTGGGAAGGGCCGTGCGGTCGACGCCCAGCAGTTCGGGCTCCAGCGCGCGGGCGATCAGTTCGCCCTGGCGCTGGGCGCTTTTCAGCAGAAGCTGCTGCGACGCCTCGTCGGCCCGCTGGAACTGGTCGTAGAGCAGGACCGGCACGGCGACGAAGACGAGGGTGAGCAGCACCAGGCGGCTCGCCATCGAGCGCCAGAGCCAGAGCAGGCGGGCGGACGCCCGTCGGGGCGCCCGCATCGCAAGGTCAATCGGCAGCAGCGCCATCGATCAGCATATCCTCGCCCATACCATCCTCGTCACGGCCCTGGTTGGCCGCGTTCTCACCCTTGCCCCAGCGGTAGCCGAAGCCCGGATAGTTCTCGATGCAGGCGAAGCTGGCGTCGACCGAGCGGAACTTCTGACGGATGCGCTTGATGAAGGCACGGACGTTGGCGCGGTAGCCCGACGGGCCATAGCCGGCGACGAAGCCCTTGCCGTGGACGAGGTCGTAGATCTCGCGGTAGGAGACGTCCTCTTCCGGGCGGGTCGACATCAGCTTGACGATGTTGAACTCGGTCAGCGTCAGGTCGATGCGCTTACCCTTCCAGAAGGCGCGGCTGTTGTCCAGGCGCAGCTCCAGCTCGCCCAGGCGGTGGCTGGTGGCGCTGCCGCCGGCCTCCCCGTCCTCCGAGCCCTTGGCGCCGTCGCCCTTGATGCCGTCCAGGATCAGGCGCATACGCTTCAGCAGGATCGACAGGCTGCGCGACTTCTCCACGAAGTCCAGCGCACCGCCGGCCAGCGCCGCCTCTTCATAAATCTGGTCGGACAGCACGGTCAGGAAGATGACCGGCGTGGCGATGCCGCGGGCGCGCATCTGGCGCAGCACGTCGATGCCGTCCAGCTTGGGCATGCGCCAGTCCAGCAGGACGATGTCGACCGACCCGCCCTCGGCGAAGAAATCGAGCGCCGGTTCGCCGCGGTCGAAGGTGATGACCTCGTAGCCCTCGTCGCCGAGGTTGAGGCTGAGCGACTCACGGAACAGATCGTCGTCGTCCACCAGAGCGATGCGGGCAATGGTCGGATCGGTCATCGCGGACATTCCCTTGTTCGACTCCGGCTTACTGAAACCCGGGGCGGACAGGGCGCCCTGCGTCAGCTTGAGCGAGGAGTTGGGCGAAGCATCGGTGGTCGGCGTCAGGGACATTTTGGCTGCTCTTCATGTCGTAGGAGAGGGCGCGGAAGTCCTGGGACGAGGTCATATCCATGAAGAAGAAGACCTTGAGGGTACAATCGCCCTTGGCATACCGCCAGATCTTGGCGGGAGGCGCCTCTTCCCGTGCAACGGGGGACCCCAGGAGTTTGAGAGTCTGGACTTCGTCCAGCCCGACAAGGCTGTCGGGGTCGGCGTTGGGGGTTGCGGGTGGGGTGGACATGCCCCCCATGGCCGGCACCGTCGTCGGCACCGCAGCGGCGTTCGCCGCCTGGGGAGTTGTATCGGGTGCGATGGCCGCCAGCTGGGTGGAGGCCTGGGTGGATGACTGGGCGGACGCCGCGGCGGTCGCCACGTCGCCGGTGGTCACCGGCGGGCCGGGCTGCGGCATCGGCAGGGCCGGCGCCAGCGCGGCGGCGTCGGGAACCTTGCGAGCCGGCTTCTGCCTGGGCACCGGCGGGGTTGCCGCGCGGGCGTTCGGGTTGGCCGACGTCACATCCGCCCCACCCCATCCCGGCCCGGCCGTGTTGGCCGGGCAGCCGGCCAGCAGCAGGACCGCGACCAGCAGGCCCGCATGTCGGCCCCGGCCGGCGGCGTAGGCGCCGAACTGCGCCACATCGCGGAGGACTGCCGGCACGGTCATGGGGGCGGGCCTTTCAAATCCAGGAGGAACGGACATAACGGGATTAACACGGGACGAACCATTTCCATCTAGCCTGGAAGTCAACTTCGCGTGCTGGTTGGAGTTGGCCGCGTCTGATGTCCCTAAACTCAATCCAGTCTGGTTAATGGCGCGTTAAAGCCACAGCCCTTACCCCCATTTTGCGAAAGCGCATCAATATTTTTCGAAGTTTCGTTTGATTTTCGAGCGAATCCAGGGGGGATCTCGCGGCTCTTTGCTCAAAAGTGGTATGAAAACCGGTCAAATCCATTGCTCGCCAGCCGCTTCGTTGAAGATTTGCGGGGCGATAGGACGTGACAGAAATGAGGCGGGAGGATGGCCGGAACGGGTCGGGACCGTGGCGATTGCCCAAAAAACAATCTGCACAAAAACAATCGGCGGCGGAGCCACCCGGGTATGGCTCCGCCGCCGTTCAGCCGGACGGGCAACAGGTCATGAAGCGGCGCGCGCGAAGCGGCCGTGGGTCGTTGCCACTAGAACTCCAGCCGTGGTTCCAGCCGGCCGTCAGGCCGGTCGGCGTCGTGGGAACGCTGCGTTTTCGGCACCATCCATCACGAAGATCATGATGCGCCGACCGGGTGGCAGCGTCAAGTTTGTAGCACGTACAATTTAGGATACCGCATATCCAGCCGATGGGGGAGGCGAGCGACCGGGACGGTTCCGGTCAAGGCGCATAGAGGTTGTTGATCTGCCGGGCATGGCCGACCGACACCAGGATGTCGAGCAGTTCCCGGACCCGCGGCGACTTGGCACCCTTGAACTGGCGGGCGAGGCTTTCGGCTTCGACGGCACGGCCGCAACGGCTCAGCGCCGCCATCAGGCTGTGGACCTGTTCGGTCGGCGCCTTCGGCCAGACGATCCGCTTCGCCGTGTCCGCCGCGATGTCGAGCGTCGCCGCGATCTGGACGGCAGCCCCCTGCCCCTTCGGGTTCTGGTAGTCCGGCCGCAGCCAGCGGACGAGCCCGTCGCGTTCCTCGCGGTGGCGCTCGGCGTTCAGCGCCACGAGGTTTTCCAGAATCCGCGCTTCCTCCAGATCGGCGGGCCAGCCATAGGCGTCGGCCACCGCATGGTCGATCCGGCCGTGGAGGTCCAGCATCACGCCGACCTGCCCCAGCTGGTAGATCTCCCTCTCGCGCGCGGTCAGTTCCTCCCGGCTCCGCCCCTTTTCCAAGACATTGTAAAGCTCGGTCAGCGTCAGCCGGTCGGGATGCTCGGCCAGCACCCGCTTGCGATGGGCGTCGAGTTCCTCGGCAAGCTGACCGATCACGCGCTTTTGATGCGGCGTGGCGTTGGGGAAGGGGAAGGTATCGAAGCAGCGGGTTTTGACATAGACAGGGTCGTTGCCCTGCCCGAGCCAACCTCCAGCAGATATCGACCATGTAAAATGAATTTTGCTCGACAGCACCCCAAGGATATATGTATCACTTACGCATATCAGTATGATCTTATTATCAGGCATTGTTAATTACGATAACATCTGAAATATTCTATGGCGGCTTGTCTCAACAGTTGCAAAATATCTATTCAAGCCGCTTGTTGCACTACGCATTTCGTTTCTAGGCTCTCCAAATATCCACCAATTATCACGGTATGATTTTCTATTGTTAATGTCCCGCTCCGGCTTCACACGATCCAACAGCCACTGATAAACATCGGGATACTTCTTCCTGACCTCGGCTTCCGTCATGCCGAACAGGTCGATCACCATCAGCCCGCGGGAGCGCCCGGTCAGGTCACGGCCGTTTCGGTATTCGCGTATCCTCTCTTCCAATCCGGCAATCCGCCCCAGACCGAGGGCGCGCGCCTGTGCCTGGGTGACGAGAAAGCCCGACCCATGCAGTTTCACGCCGGGAGAAGACAGCCCGTCATTTGCCTTGAGCGCTTTCGCTGCCGCCACGTCCGCTCCGGTGGTCAGGTTCGCGTGTATGCGCCCGTGCCGGACGGCAAGCACCACCGGCACCGCCCCATCCCGGTCCGTTGCCTGTCCCTCACGAACCACCGTCTTCAACAAGCCGGTCCGTTCGCCATGCTCGACGGGCGCACCCACCGTCATCGCCACCCGCACCGCCGCTGCACCCTGTCCGTCCGCCCAGGGATGGTCCGGGATGGCGAAGGTCAGATGCAGGGGCGTCTTCGCGTCCAGATGGCGTTGGATGACCCGGCGGCTGAAGGTCTGGGTGATGCTGTTGGTGGTGATGAAGCCGAAGCGCCGGGCCGTTCCTTTGCGCACCAGATCGGCCGCCTTGTCCCACCAGTAGGTGACGAAATCGGCACCGCCGGGCATGTGCGGATAGGCCTTCCACAACGCTTCGGCATAGCCGTCGCCCAGTTCGGCGCGCAGGTCCTTGCCGGCGATGAAGGGCGGGTTGCCGACGATGTAGTCGGCCTGCGGCCAGTCCGCGGGCCTGGCGCCGACATAGCGTTGCAGCGGAACCGTCCGGCTTTCGTCCGGCACCTCCTGGCCGGTGAAGGGGTCGGTCTTCCAACTGACACCGTCCCACTTCACCCGCGGCTGCCCAGCCTCGTCCAGCATCGGCTCCACCCGCTCCCAGCTCAGCACCGCGTCGCACTGCCGGATGTTGTCGTAGGAGTGGAGGATCGGCTCGCTCAGGCTTTCCGGCCCGCGCTGGCGCAGGTGGCATTGCAGATGACCGATCCAGATCACCAGTTCGGCAATCGGCACGGCGCGGGGATTCTTTTCCAGCCCAAGAAGTTGGTGCGGGCCGACGGTATGACCGGCAAGGTCGAGATTGGCCTGCGTCCCGCCGCCGATTTCCTCCAGCGTCGCGATCACCTCCCCTTCCAGGGCCTTCATCTTCTCCAGGGCGACGTAAAGAAAATTTCCGCTTCCGCAGGCGGGATCCAATATTTTCACCGAACAGAGATCCTGGTGAAATTCCTTGATCTGCCTGATCGCCTGCGCCTGATCGTTCTTTTGCCGCGCGTTCTCGGCGATCACCTGCGCGTTGCGCCATTTCGCCATCAGCGGTTCGATGACGGCCGCCACCACCAGCCTTTCCACATAGGCGCGCGGCGTGAAGAACGCGCCGTACTGGCTGCGCTCGCGCTTGCTCAGCGCGTTTTCCAGCAGGGTGCCGAAGATCGCCGGCTCCACATTCTTCCAGTCGCGTGAACAGGCGGCGATCAGTTCGCCGATCTCCTGTTCATCGAGCGCCAGCGCCTCGGCTTCGCGGAACAGGCCGCCGTTGAAATGGCGGACGCGGGCGCGGATGGTGGTGTCGTGGTCGCTGCCCCTGTCCATGCTGCGCCAGAAGGGTCCCAGATAGCGCGGCAGGAATTGCGGGTTCGGCCGGGCGTCGCTCAGCACGCCGGTGAAGGCGCCGTCCGGCAGCAGCCCGACATTCTGCGCGAAGGCGGTGAACAGGCAGCGCATCAGGAACAGCGCGACCGCTTTCGGTTCGTAGCGCTTTTCCAGGCTCTGCGCCAGCCGGGCGAGGCGTTGCGCGATGTCCCGCGTCACCTCGGCCCGCCGGGCGCTGGGGTCGAGGCTTTTCGGCATTTCCCAGATCGCCTTCAGCCGCGCCCGGATCTCCGGATCGGCGAGTTCCGCCAGCCTGATCCGGTGCGACCGGCTGTCGGGAAAGGGCATGTAGGCCTTGCCCAGCCCGGTGAAGTCGGCATAGGTCTCGATCACATGCCCGACATCGACGACGATCAGGAAGGGCGGCCAGCCGTGGTCGGTCGGCAGCGCCTTGGCATAGCGTTCAGCCTGGGCGCGAGCCTGCCGCATCAGCCGGTCCCATGACGGCCGTGTCCCGGCGGGCGGAGAACTGTGAGACAGCCCGCCGAACAGGTCGCTCCCCTCCTGCCCGCCGCGCTGGCGCTTGCGCGACTGCTTGGCCTCCAGAACAAAGCAATCCCGCTTGTAGCAGTCGAGATAGTTGTTCCGCCCGTCGTCACCCTCCAGGTCGAGCGCGCGAACCCTCTTCTCATAGACGTAGTTGTTGAGCGCGTCCCGTTCCGACGAGGCGTCCGGCTCCGCCGTACCGATCAGGGCGCAGAGCTGGTTGATGAACTTCTGGTAGTTGGCGCGCTCCGACCCGCCTTTGTCGCTCCAATATCTGATGAAGGCTTTGGGGGATCGCGACGGGTCCTGCTCAACGTGTTCGTCGCAGCTCTTCGAAGATAGCACGCTCATCACCCCGGTATTCCCTCATAACGAGAAAACACGGGTATTTTATAGGCTTTTCGGAGAGTCAAACGCGCCGATAGCAATTTTATGGAGGTTTATTTTCCTGTCATCATATTGTGGACTCTCACTTCAATCTCCGCAGCATTTTGAGACAGCAGAAGACGATTCATCAAAAATTCACCAACAACGCAAAGATTTTTACGGGCAACACATGTAATCATGCCCGACTCGGCGCCACATGATTGCATTTAAATGTATGATGCACGTCTAATTATAACAGAACATTCAGTTATCGTCAGTTTATTTCGTGCATATTGCAAGCGATTTGCCACCACCACCTTCTCGTCTATACCTGATGCTCGGGCATAAGGTGCCCCCCAAATACGAAAGGGCCGCGCCCCCTTTCGGAAGCGCGACCCTTCGTTGCCGAAGATTCCCTCACGCACAACCACGAGCGCGGGCCACCTTCGATGCGGTGGGGCGGCCGATGGCGTCGCTGATGAACGCCCCGGCCGCAATCAGCCTGTCCAGATCGACCCCGGTCTCGATCCCGAGGCCGTTCAGCATGTAGAGCACATCCTCGCTCGCCACATTGCCGCTGGCGCCCTTGGCGTAGGGGCAGCCGCCCAGCCCCGCGACGGAGCTGTCGACCACCGCCACGCCCATCTGAAGGGCCGCCAGGATGTTGGCCAGCGCCTGCCCGTAGGTGTCGTGGAAATGGACGGCGATCTTCTCCACCGGCACCCGCGCCGCCACCGCGGCGATCATCGCCTGCGCCTTGGTCGGGGTGCCGGTGCCGATGGTGTCGCCCAGCGAGATCTCGTAGCAGCCCATGGCGAACAGGCGTTCCGCCACGTCGGCCACCGCCTTGGGCTCAATCTCCCCTTCATAAGGGCAGCCGAGCACGCAGCTGACATAGCCGCGGACCGGCACGCCGGCCGCCTTGGCCTGCTCCATCACCGGGGCGAAGCGGTCCAGGCTCTCGGCGATGGAGCAGTTGATGTTCTTCTGGCTGAAGCTCTCCGAGGCGGCGCCGAACACCGCCACCTCGTCGGCCCTGGCCGCCAGCGCGCCCTCCAACCCCTTCAGGTTGGGGGTGAGGGCGGCATAGCGAACGCCGGGCTTGCGGGAGATGCCGGCCAGCACCTCGGCGCTGTCGCCCATCTGCGGCACCCATTTGGGCGAGACGAAGCTGGCTGCCTCCACCACGCCCAGACCGGCGTCGGACAGGCGGTCGACCAACTCCACCTTCACCGCGGTCGGCACCATGGATTTTTCGTTCTGGAGGCCGTCGCGCGGGCCGACCTCCACCATGCGGACGAATTTCGGCAGCTGCATCGTCAGGCCTCCGCGATGTCGAGAACCAGCAGGTCGACGCCTTCCGACACCTGATCGCCCGCCGCGAAATTCACGGCGCTGACGGTGCCCGCCGCCGGGGCCTTGATGGTGTGCTCCATCTTCATGGCTTCCAGCAGCATCAGCGGCGCGCCGGCCTCGACGCTCTGGCCCGGCTCGACCAGCACGCGGACCACGGTGCCGGGCATCGGCGCGGTCAGACGGCCGGAGCCGCCCTCCTGCTCCGCCGCGCGGGCGCTGGGGTCGTCCAGCGTCAGGCGGGACACCGCGCCGTCGATCAGGACGGTGAGGTCCAGCCCCTGCCGCACCACGGTGGCGCGGGTGCGCATGCCGTCCAGCGTCGCCGTCAGCAGGCCGTCCGACAGGCTGACGCCGGTCACCGGCATCGGCTTGCCGCCATCCACCGCGACCTCATAGCCATCAGCGCGGAAATGCAGAGTCACCTCGCGCGCGGTGTCGCCGTCCATCAGGCGCAGGTCGTAATGGTTCTCCTCGTTCAGCCGCCAGCCATTGGCGAGCAGCCATGGGGAATAGCGGTCTGAGCGGGCGCGCAGGGCGGCCTGGGCCTCCTCCCGGCGCGTCAGCAGCACCGACAGGGATGCTGCGGCCAGCGCCTTGTCGGCCACCGGGGCCGGCGGCGGCAGCAGGTCGGCGCGGTGGCGCTCGATGAAGCCGGTGTCGATCTCCACCGCCTTGAAGGCGGGATGGCCGGCGATGGCGCCGAGGAAGGCAACATTGGTGGTGACGCCGACCACCTCATACTCGGCCAGAGCCACGCGAAGGCGGCGCAACGCGCTGTCGCGGTCCTCGTCCCAGACGATCAGCTTGGCGATCATCGGGTCGTAATACATCGTCACCGAATCGCCTTCGCGGACGCCGGTGTCGACGCGGACATGGTCGCTCTCGGCCGGCGGACGCAGGCGGACCAGCTTGCCGATGGCGGGCAGGAAGTCGCGCTGCGGGTCTTCGGCATAGAGCCGCGCCTCGAAGGCATGGCCCTTGCGGGTCAGCTGGTCCTGGCGCAGCGGCAGCTCCGCCCCGGATGCCACGCGCAGCTGCCACTCGACCAGATCGAGGCCGGTGATCTTCTCGGTCACCGGATGCTCCACCTGCAACCGGGTGTTCATCTCGATGAAGTAGAAGCCGCCATCCTCATAGAGGAACTCGACGGTGCCGGCGCCGACATAGTTCACTGCCTTGGCGGCGGCGACCGCGGCCTCGCCCATGCGGCGGCGGAGGTCGTCGGGCAGGTTGGGGGCCGGCGCCTCCTCGATCACCTTCTGGTGGCGGCGCTGGACCGAGCAGTCGCGTTCGAACAGATAGACGCCGTTGCCGTGGGTGTCGCAGAAGACCTGGATTTCGACATGGCGCGGCCGGCCGAGATATTTCTCCAGCAGCAGGCTGTCGTCGCCGAAGGCGGCCTTGGCCTCGCGCTGGGCGCCTGCCACCGCATCGGCCAGCTCGTTGGCGGCACGGACCACGCGCATGCCCTTGCCGCCGCCGCCGGCCGACGCCTTGACCAGCACCGGATAGCCGATGCGGTCTGCCTCCGCCGACAGGGTGGCGAAGTCCTGGTCGGTGCCGTGATAGCCCGGCACCAGCGGCACGTCGGCGTTCGCCATCAGCCGCTTGGATTCCGCCTTGGAGCCCATGACGCGGATGGCGTCGATCGGCGGGCCGATGAAGACGACACCGGCCTCCGCACAGGCCGCGGCGAAGCCGGCATTCTCCGAGAGGAAGCCGTAGCCGGGATGGATGGCCTGGGCACCCGTGCGCTTCGCCACGTCGAGGATGACGTCGCCACGCAGATAGCTTTCGCCGACCGGAGCCGGGCCGATGCAGACGGCCTCGTCGGCCATCTGGACATGCATCGCCTTGGCATCGGCCTCCGAATGGACGGCGACGGTCTTGATGCCCAGGCGGCGGGCGGTGCGGATGACCCGGCAGGCGATTTCGCCGCGGTTGGCGATCAGGATCTTGTCGAACATGTGGATCAGCTCCGCCAGGACGGGGTGCGTTTGTCGAGGAAGGCGCCGACGCCCTCCTTGCCTTCGGCGCTGGCGCGCTGGCGGGCGATGCGCTCCGCCGTGTCGCGCACCACGTCGTCGGTCAGCGGCCGGCGGGCGACGGCGCGGATCAGCTCCTTGGCGGCGGTGACCGCCGTGGGGGCGCTGTCCATCAGGTTCTTGACCGTCTTCGCCACCGCCTCCTCCAGCCCGCCGGCATTGGTCAGCTCATGCAGCAGGCCGATGCGGTGGGCCTCCGCCGCGCTGAAGCGCTCGCCGGTCAGGAAATAACGGCGGCAGGCGCGCTCGCCGATGGCGGCGATGACATAGGGGCTGATGGCGGCGGGGATGATGCCCAGCCGCACCTCCGACAAAGCGAAAGTCGCGGTCTCGACGCCGATGGCGATGTCGCAGGCCGAGACCAGCCCGACGCCGCCACCGAAGGCCGGTCCCTGCACCACGGCGACCGTCGGCTTCGGGCATTCGTCCAGCGTGCGCAGCATGGTGGCGAGGCCCATGGCGTCGGCCAGATTCTCCTCGCGGGAGTAGCCGGCCATCTTCTTCATCCAGGACAGGTCAGCCCCGGCCGAGAAGCTCTTGCCCACCCCGCGCAGCAGGACGACGCGCACCGCCGGATCCTCGCCCACCCGCCGGAAGGCAGATGTCAAGTCGGCGATGACCTGCTCGTTGAAGGCGTTGTGCACGTCGCCGCGGTTCATGGTGACGGTGGCGACGCCGGTGTCGGCAACCTCGATCAGAATGTCGCTCATGCTCGCCTCCCTCACATCCGGAAGACGCCGAAGGGCGTCTTCGGCACCGGGGCGTTCAGCGAGGCCGACAGGCCGAGGCCCAGCACCATGCGGGTGTCGGCGGGGTCGATGATGCCGTCGTCCCACAGCCGGGCGCTGGCGTAATAGGCGTGGCTCTCGCGCTCGAACTGGGCGCGGATCGGCGCCTTCAGCGCCTCGTCGTCCTCGGCCGTCCACGGCTTGCCCTGGGCTTCCATGGCGTCGCGCTTGACCTGGGCCAGCACGCCGGCCGCCTGCTCGCCGCCCATGACCGAGATGCGGGCGTTCGGCCACATCCACATGAAGCGCGGGCTGTAGGCGCGGCCGCACATGCCGTAATTGCCGGCGCCGTAACTGCCGCCGATGATGACGGTGAATTTCGGCACCTTGGCGCAGGCGACCGCCGTGACCAGCTTGGCGCCGTCCTTGGCGATGCCGCCGGCCTCGTATTTGCGGCCGACCATGAAGCCGGTGATGTTCTGCAGGAACACCAGCGGGATGCGGCGCTGGCAGCACAGCTCGACGAAATGGGCGCCCTTCAGGGCGGATTCGCTGAACAGGATGCCGTTGTTGGCGATGATGCCGACGGGATAACCGAAGATGTGGGCGAACCCCGTCACCAGCGTCGTGCCGTAGAGCGGCTTGAACTCGTCGAAGCGCGATCCGTCGACCACCCGCGCGATCACCTCGCGCACGTCGAAGGGCTTGCGGGCGTCGCTGGGGATGACACCGTACAGTTCGCGCGGGTCGAAGGCGGGCTCCTCCGGCTCGCGCAGGTCGAGGTCGATGTGCTTGGCGCGGTTCAGGTTCGACACCACGCGGCGCGCCATCGCCAGGGCGTGGGCGTCGTTCATCGCGTAATGGTCGGTGACGCCCGAGGTGCGGGAATGGACGTCGGCGCCGCCGAGATCCTCCGCCGACACCACCTCGCCGGTCGCCGCCTTCACCAGCGGCGGGCCGCCGAGGAAGATGGTGCCCTGGTTGCGGACGATGATCGCCTCGTCCGACATCGCCGGGACATAGGCGCCGCCGGCGGTGCAGCTTCCCATCACCACGGCGATCTGCGGGATGCCCTCGGCCGACATGTTGGCCTGATTGTAGAAGATGCGGCCGAAATGGTCGCGGTCGGGGAAGACCTCGTCCTGGTTCGGCAGGTTGGCGCCGCCCGAATCCACCAGATAGATGCAGGGCAGGTTGTTCTGTTGCGCGATCTCCTGCGCCCGCAGGTGCTTCTTGACCGTCAGCGGGTAATAGGTGCCGCCCTTCACCGTCGCGTCGTTGGCGACGATCATGCATTCCTGCCCGGCGACGCTGCCGATGCCGGCGATGATGCCGGCGGACGGGATGTCCTCGGCATAGACGCCGTCGGCGGCCAGCTGCGACAGCTCAAGGAAGGGCGAGCCGACATCGAGCAGTTGGCGGATGCGCTCGCGCGGCAGCAGCTTGCCGCGGGCGAGGTGCTTGTCGCGCGCCTTCGCCCCGCCACCCTGCTGGATGGCGGCGACCTTCCGGCGCAGATCGTCGACCAGGGCCTGCATGGCGTCGGCGTTGGCCTGGAACTCGGCGGAGCGCGCGTTCAGGGCGCTCTTCAGGACGGTCATGCCGTCTTCCTCCCGGTTTGGCGGTCTTGATTGCAGACTGTGTTACTGAACGAGGGCACGGCTGATGACCAGCCGCTGGATGTCGCTGGTGCCCTCGTAGATCTGGCAGACCCGGACGTCGCGATAGATGCGCTCGACCGGGAAATCGTTGAGATAGCCATAGCCGCCATGAATCTGGATGGCGTCCGAGCAAACCTTCTCGGCAATCTCCGAGGCGAACAGCTTGGCCATCGCCGCCTCCTTCATGCAGGGCACCCCGGCATCGCGCAAGGATGCCGCATGCAGCACCATCTGGCGCGCCGCCTCCACGCGGGTCGCCATGTCGGCGAGGCGGAAGGCGATGGCCTGATGCTGGATGATCGGCACGCCCATGCTCTGGCGCTCCTGGGCATAGCGGATGGCGTGGTCGAGCGCGGCGCGCGCCATGCCGACCGACTGCGAGGCGATGCCGATGCGCCCGCCCTCAAGGTTCGCCAGCGCCACCTTGTAGCCGGCGCCTTCGGCCCCCAGCATCAGCTCGGCGGGGACCCGGCAGTCCTCGAAGACGATCTGGCAGGTGTCGGAGCAGTGCTGGCCCAGCTTCTCCTCGGTCCGCGCCACCTGATAGCCCGGCGTGCCCGTCGGCACGATGAAGGCGCTGAGGCCCTTCTTGCCGGCGGCCGGATCGGTCACCGCGAAGACGATGGCGACGTCGGCCTGCGAGCCGGAGGTGATGAACTGCTTGGTGCCGTTCAGCACCCAGTGATCGCCGTCGCGCCGGGCGCGGGTCTTGATCGCCGAGGCGTCGGAGCCCGCCTGCGGCTCGGTCAGGCAGAAGGCGCCCAGCATCTCGCCGCGCGCCATCGGCTTCAGGAAGCGGTCCTTCTGGGCCTCATTGCCGAACTTCAGGATCGGCATGCAGCCGACCGAGTTGTGCACGCTCATGATGGTGGAGACGGCGCCGTCGCCGGCGGCGATTTCCTCGATGGCGAGGGCGTAGGCGACATGGTCGGTGGCGGCGCCGCCGAACTCCTCCGGCACCAGCATGCCCATCAGGCCGAGTTCACCCATCTCGGCGAGTTCGGCCTTGGGGAAAGCGCCGCTGCGGTCGCGCTCGGCGGCGGTCGGGGCGAGCCGGTCCTGCGCGAAGGCGCGGGCCATGTCGCGGACCATGGTCTGTTCTTCGGTCAGGTGCATCGGGCGTTTCCTCACGATTTCTATAATCCCCTCTCCCCCCCGGGGAGAGGGTTAGGGTGAGGGGGACGCGTGGCGAGGATTCTCGGGATAGCCACGCGGTGCATCCCCCTCACCCCGCCCCTCTCCCCGGGGGGAGAGGGGGAATAAGCGCGGGAGTGTCTTACACCCGCTCAACCGCGATGGCCGTCGCCTCGCCGCCGCCGATGCACAAGCTGGCCACGCCGCGCTTCAGGTCGTACTTCTCCAGCGCCGACAACAGCGTGACGAGGATCCGTGCCCCCGAGGCGCCGATGGGGTGGCCGAGCGCGCAGGCGCCGCCATGGACGTTCACCTTGTCGTGCGGCAGGTCCAGATCCCGCATCGCCGCCATGGTGACCACGGCGAACGCCTCGTTGATCTCGAACAGGTCGACGTCGCGGGCCGACCAGCCCACCTTGTCGAACAGCTTCTGCATCGCGCCGACCGGTGCAGTGGTGAACAGCGCCGGCTGCTGGGCGTGGTTGGAATGGCCCTTGATCTCGGCGATCACGCGCAGACCGAGGCGGTCGGCCTCGCTACGGGTGGTGACGATCAGCGCCGCGCCGCCGTCGGAGATCGACGAGGCATTCGCCGCCGTCACCGTGCCGTCCTTGGCGAAGGCCGGCTTCAGCGTCGGGATCTTCTTGGGATCGCCCTTGCCCGGCTGCTCGTCGGTATCGACCAGCACGTCGCCCTTGCGGCCCTTGACCAGGACCGGCGCGATCTCCGCCTTGAAGGAGCCGTCCTCCACCGCCTTGCGGGCGCGGTTCAGGCTCTCGATGGCGAAATCGTCCTGCGCCTCGCGGGTGAAGTTGTAGCTGCTGGCGCATTCCTCGGCGAAGGTGCCCATCAGGCGGCCCTTCTCGTAGGCATCCTCCAGACCGTCGAAGAACATGTGGTCCAGCACCTTGCCGTGACCCATGCGGTAGCCGGCGCGGGCGCGGTCCAGCAGGTAGGGGGCGTTCGACATGCTCTCCATGCCGCCGGCCACCACCACCTTGGCCGAGCCGGCCTTGATCACGTCATGGGCGAACATCACCGCCCGCATGCCCGAGCCGCAGACCTTGGAGATGGTGGTGCAGCCGACGCCCTTCGGCAGCCCGGCGCCCAGCGCGGCCTGACGCGCCGGGGCCTGGCCCAGCCCGGCCGACAGCACGTTGCCCATGAACACCTCGTCCACCGCGTCCGCGGCGAGGCCCGAGCGCTCCAGCGCCGCCTGGATGGCGACGGCGCCCAGCTGCGGCCCGGTCAGGCCCATGAGGTCGCCCTGGAAGCCGCCCATCGGCGTGCGGACGGCGGCGGCGATGACGATGCTGTCGGTCATGGTGGTCGGTCCCTTTCCCTCTGTGTCTTGTTGCCGAACCGCTTCACGCGGTTTCTTTGAACAGTTCGCGCCCGATCAGCATGCGGCGGATCTCGCTGGTGCCGGCGCCGATCTCGTAGAGCTTGGCGTCGCGCAGCAGGCGGCCGGTCGGGTACTCATTGATGTAGCCGTTGCCCCCCAGCGTTTGAATGGCCTCCAGCGCCATCCAGGTCGCCTTTTCGGCGGAGAACAGGATGGCGGCGGCGGCGTCCTTGCGGGTGGTCTCGCCACGATCGCAGGCCTTGGCGACGGCGTACACATAGGCCTTGGCGGCGTTCATGATCGTGTACATGTCGGCCAGCTTGCCCTGCATCAGCTGGAACTCGCCGATGGACTGGCCGAACTGCTTGCGGTCGTGGACATAGGGGATCACCACGTCCATGCAGGCCTGCATGATGCCGAGCGGGCCGCCGGACAGCACCGCGCGCTCGTAGTCCAGCCCCGACATCAGCACGTTCACGCCGCGGCCGACGCCGCCCAGGATGTTCTCCTCCGGCACCTCGCAGTCCTCGAACACCAGCTCGCCGGTGTTGGAGCCGCGCATGCCCAGCTTGTCCAGCTTCTGCGCCACCGAGAAGCCCTTGAAGCCCTTCTCCACCAGGAAGGCGGTGATGCCGCGCGGACCGGCGTTGATGTCGGTCTTGGCGTAGATCACCAGCGTGTCGGCGTCGGGACCGTTGGTGATCCACATCTTGGTGCCGTTCAGGACGTAGCGGTCGCCCTTCTTCTCGGCCCGCAGCTTCATCGACACCACGTCGGACCCGGCGTTCGGCTCCGACATCGCCAGGGCACCGATATGCTCGCCGGAGATCAGCTTGGGCAGATAGCGGCGCTTCTGGTCCTCAGTGCCGTTCTTGCGGATCTGGTTGACGCAGAGGTTGGAGTGGGCGCCGTAGCTGAGGCCCACCGAGGCCGACGCGCGGGACACCTCCTCCATCGCCACGACATGCTCCAGATAGCCCATGCCGGCGCCGCCATACTCCTCCTCCACCGTCACGCCGAGGATGCCGAGGTCGCCCATCTTGCGCCACAGCTCGTTGGGGAACTCGTTGCTGCGGTCGATCTCGGCGGCGCGGGGGGCGATCTCGTTGGCGGCGAAGCTCCGCACCGAATCGCGCAGCATGTCGGCCGACTCACCGAGGTCGAAATTCAGGCTCGGGTACTGGTTGGACAGCATGGACGTATCGCTCCCCTGGGAAATCATCCGTTCTTTGACCATACGTTACCGTATGGCAAGGCGGCTGGCAAGGGGGTTGCCGAGCGGATCGAAAAGCCGTTCCGGGTCAGCAGCTTGGCCGGTCAAGACGGTGCATCAGCATTTCCACATCGTGGAACCCACAAGGGGGCAGCCCGATTTCCCCAATCGATTCAAGGCTGCCATGCATGTTGGATACTGTATTCCAGAGCGGTGAAGGCGATTATAACGGGAGACGACGCGTTATATCCGGCCAGTGATATCGATTTGGGGGACCAACGAATGATCCGCGTGCCTCGGCCCAACATGGACGGCTTCACCATGGCCCTGGTGGCGACCGTCGGGCTGGCGACCGTGCTTCCGGTGCAGGGACAGTTCGCCCAGGGGGTGCACTGGCTGGCGGAGGCGGCCATCGCGCTGCTGTTCTTCCTGCACGGCGCCCGCCTGCCGCGGGAAGAGGTGGTGGCGGGCATGGCGCACTGGCGCCTGCATCTGCTGATCTTCAGCCTGACCTTCGCCGCCTTCCCGCTGATCGGCTGGGCGGTGGTGGAAACGCTGCCGCACAGCCTGCTGCCGCCGGCCGTCGCCATCGGCGTGCAGTTCCTGTGCCTGCTGCCCTCCACCGTGCAGTCCTCCATCGCCTTCACCTCGATGGCGCGGGGCAACGTGGCGGCGGCGGTGTGCAGTTCCACCCTGTCCAACATCTCCGGCATCCTGATGACGCCGCTGCTGGTGGCGCTGTTCCTGAAGGTGCAGGGATCGGCGCTATCGCTCGACACCTTGCAGACCATCGCGGCGCAGTTGCTGCTGCCCTTCGTCGCCGGCCAGCTGCTGCGGCGCTGGATCGGCGCCTGGGCGGCCCGGCACAAGACGATGCTGCGCTTCACCGACCGCGGCTCGATCCTGCTGGTCGTCTATCTCGCCTTCAGCGAGGCGGTGGTGAACGGGCTGTGGCATCAGGTGCCGCCGGCGGCACTGGGCATGGTGGTGGTGATCGACTGCGCCATCCTGGCGGTCTTCCTGGTCGGCACGACGCTGCTGAGCCGCCGCCTGGGCTTTTCCCGTGCCGACGAGGCGGTGATCGTCTTCTGCGGGTCGAAGAAGTCGCTGGTCAGCGGCGTGCCGATGGCCGGCGTGCTGTTCGCCCCCGCCACCGCCGGGCTGGTGCTGCTGCCGGTCATGCTGTTCCACCAGATCCAGCTGATGGTCTGCGCCGTCCTGGCCCGCCGCTATGCCGAGGAGGGCGAGGCGCGGGACGCCCTGCCGGCAACCTCGTGAGGGCAACGTCGTGAGCGAGCGGGGCGCGGCCCTACTCCTCCGCGAATTCTCCCGTCGCGGCCATGATGGCGGTGCGGAGCCGGTCGGCCTTGGCGGGACCGGCGACCAGCTCCAGCAGGCGCAGGGCGTAGAACAGGTTCATCTCCGCCGTCTCGGCATCGTCCGGGTTGCCGGCCGCCTTGGGATAGTCCGCCAGCAGGGCGTGGGCCCGCGCCATCAGCCCCTTTTCCATCGACGCCAGCGTGTCCTTCAACGGCTCGTGCAGGCAGAGCGCGCCGGCCAGCCCCTCGCAGCGGCGCAGCGCGCGGGCGTGGTCCTCGGCGGCGGCCTGGGCATCCTCGTCCACCGGGGCGGTGCAACCGTTCCCGGCGGGGGCCGGAACGGCGGTCAGGATGCCGGCCGGTGCAGTGTCCAGGACGGTGCCGGCCACCATGGTCCGCACCGCCACCTTCACGGCGTCCAGCCGCTCGCGATAGGCCGGGTCGGCCAGGACATCCATGGCGGCGGAGGTGGTGTCGATGCTGGCGACCAGCCGCTCGGCAATGGCGATGGCCTCCTCCGGGGCGATGGCGGCAGCCCCGCCCGGCCCGGCGCTGCGGCCGGTGCCGCAGCCTTTGCTTTCGAGGCGGGCCGAGCGCTCCTCCAGATTGGTGACGACCAGACCGCTCAGCTGGGCGAAGATCGCCGGCTGCTCGCGCCGCGCCTTGCCGAAATCCAGATCGTTCAGCACCGTCAGCAGGTCGGCCGGGTTCGCCATGCGCGAGGCGGCGACCAGCAGCAGGTGATAGACCAGCCCGGCCGATTGCCGCGCCACCGCCTGGGCCGCCTGCTCGATGGCGTCCACATGCAGGTCGTCCAGCGCCGCCAGCGGCTTCGGGGCCAGCGCGTCCTTCAGCGATTCGATTGTCAGCCCGATTTCGAGGAAGGCGGCGACGTCCAGCATCTGCCGCCGCATCTCCTCGTCGCCCTGAAGGGCGCACCACGGCGGCTGGCCGCCGGCCTCCTGCTCCCCTGCCCTTCCGGCAGCACCCCGTAAAGCCTGGGCGGCCATCGGCCAAAGCCGGCGCCCGATGTTGCGCAGGGCGTTGAGATTGCCGGGTGCCGTCTCATGCACCTGCCGGTCGAGCTGGTCGATCAGGGCCCGGTCGCCGCACTCCGTCACCAGCCGCCACACCGGGTCGATCACCCGCCGTTCGATGCGGCCCACCGGCACGTCGAGGCCGTTGAAGCTTTCCAGCACATCCTCGAACGGCATGCAGAGCACGCGTTTCAGCGTCGGCCGGCGGTTCGGGCGCACCTGGACCAGCCGCGGGCGGATGGCGGCAAAGGTCTGGCGCACGTCGGGATGGTCGCGCACCCGCTCCAGCAGGCGGACCACCTCGATGAACTTGTCCTCGGGAATGTCGAACAGCCGGCTCTCCAGCCCCGGCAGGCGGTCGCCCCCGCCCCGTCCGTCCGCCGGTCCGCTCATGGGGCGCGGGCTTTCACCGCCTCGATCCGGCGGATGGCGTCGATGTCCATCTGGCCGGTGCGCCAGTCCTCCAGCATGCGGACGGAGCGGCGGTGGGCACTCTTGACCTGCTTGGAATCCTCGACGAAATCGCGGCTGGATTCCCGGCGCGGCAGCAGCGGCAGGATGCGGAACAAATCATTGACGGTGGCGGCCTGCTGGTGGCGGTCCTCGGCCTGCGCCACCTCCCACGCCCCGGTGATGTGGCTCCAGCCGTCGAGCAGCCAGGCCATGCGGGCGGCCTGGGTGCGGACGCGGATGAAGGCGTCATCCCAGTCGCGCATCAGCGGCCCGATGGCCTCGATCCGGCGGTGGAAATCGCCCAGCACCTTCTCGCCGATGGCGATGGTGTGCTGCGCCACCTCCGCGCAGAACTCGGCGACCGGGGCGGCATCGCCCGGCACGTCGCGCGCCCAGCCGGTCATGCCGTCGCGAAAGCCCTTCAGGTCGTTCAGCCCGCGCGTCAGCCGGCCCGGCCGGGGCGAGTGCGCCAGCCCCACCGGCGCGGTGACCATGGCAATGTCGGCCAGCCGGGCATAGAGCAGCGTCGCGTCCATGCGCAGGCTTTCGGCCGCGCGGGTCATCAGCTGCCGGGTCAGGCGCTGGCCCTCGTCGGTGTCGATGCCGGCCTTCAGCATCTCCGGCGATTCCAGCCCGACCGCCTTCAGGATCGACAGGATCAGCAGGTAATGGGTGAGGGTGCCCTGCTCCTCATCCTCGTCCAGCGCGCGGCGGGCGGCCTGCGCCGCCTTCGGCCCGGCAAGCCCGCGCCGCGCCGCCCTCAGCGTCGCCCGGCGGATCTCGTGCGGGGAGCAGGCCTCCTCCTTCACGATCAGGTCGTGCAGATAGCGGTCGTGCATGGTCATCGACACCATCTCCGGCACCGACTTCCAGGCGACGACATAGATGCCCATGCCCTGCGACAGGCTGGGGATCAGCACTTCGAGCTTCGACCGCTCACCGCGGCGCACGCGGGTCTGGGACAGCAGCGGCGTGGTGAAGGCCACCGCGGCCCCCCGCTCCTCGAAGGTCGACGGCGCGTATTCGATCGCACCTTTCAACATGATTGCCGTTCCGGATTCACCTGGTCACTCTGCCGGCACCATTACGGGTCCGTTCGCCGGCCCCCCGCAATTGCGCCATACCTGCATTATTACATGGCCGTAAGAAATGCCGCGGCGACCAATTTGTTCTGAATTGTAGCGCCATGCGACGGCCTGTCGCACTTGGAAACAACCCGCACGACGAGCGCGGGCCTGTCCATAGGGTTTGTCCCAGGTCTGCTTTCCGGACGCTTGGATATCGACGCAAAGCGGCGGGATTTACCCAGGCAACTTTATAAAGCCGGACGGAAATCTCCGTACCGGCGCTGCCCGGCCCGGAAGCCATGCGACGGCCCTTGCGCTTTGCACGGCGACGCGACAGTTTGGACGGACGTTACACCGCGACCATGGGAGAAGCAGAGGGTGAGCAACATCGGCATCGTGCTCGGACGGTTCCACCGCAAAGAGGTGGAAGAGATGCTGGACGAGGCGCGCACCGTCGCCGCCAGCCGCGGCCTCGGCATCGTGGCAGAGGTCTGGGTTCCCGGTTCGATGGAAAAACCGCTGGCGATCAAGCGCCTGCTGATGCGCGAGGATGTCGCCGGCGCGGTTGCGCTGGGCATCATCGAGCGGGGCGAGACCGAACATGGCAACGTCATGGGCCATGCGGTCATCAGCAGCCTGATCGACCTGCAGCTCCAGTTCATGAAGCCGGTCGGCGTCGGCATCCTCGGGCCGGGCATCAACCCGTCGCAGATCCTGCCGCGCATCCGCCCCTACGCCGCCGCCGCGGTGAATGCCTGCGCCGACCTGATCGAGCAGGGCTGAGGCCTCTCACGCTCCGGCGGGGCGCCACCGGTGCAGCACATGCATCGCCCCGCCGAACAGCAGGCCCCAGAAGGCCGATCCGACCCCGAAGAAGGACAGGCCGGACGCGGTCACCAGCAGCGTGACCAGGGCGGGGATGCGCTCCTCCTCCGCCTGGACCGCCGCCAGCAGCGAACCGCCGAAGGCGCCGATCAGCGCCAGCCCGGCCACCGCCTCGATCAGGATCGGCGGCGAGCGGGTGACCAGCGTGGCGGTGACCGCCGCCAGCGCCGTCAGCGCGATATAGCCGACACCGCCGGTGACGGCGGCCTGCCAGCGCCGCTCCGGCCTCGGGTCGGCATCGGGGCCGGCGCACATCGCCGCGGTGATCGCCGCCAGATTGACCGTCGGCGCTCCGAGCGGCGCCGTCAGGGCCGAGGCGAAGCCGGTCGCCAGGAAGGCCGGCGGCACCCGCGGCGTGTAGCCGAAGGTCGCCAGCACCGCCAGACCGGGGATGTTCTGCGACGCCATCGTGACGACGAACAGCGGCAAAGCCAGCCCGACCAGCGCCTCCCAGGTGAAGGCCGGGGCGACCAGCGACAGCGTGGGCCAGGGGTCGGCCGGCAGCGCGCCCGACACCGGCGGGTTCATCGCCATCGCCGCCAGCGCCACCGCGACCGCCGCCGGCACCGCATAGAGCCGGGCGAAGCGACCGACGATCGCCCAGGTCGCCAGCACCAGCAACCCCAGCCCCGGCGCCTGCCCGATCGCCATGAAGGGCGCCAGGCACAGCTTCAGCAGAAGCCCGGCCAGCATGCCGTTGGCGAGCGGCTTCGGGATCGCCGCGATCCAGCGGCCGAGCGGTCGCCACAGCCCCGCCACCATGATGAGCGCGCCGACCGTCAGGAAGGCCCCCACCGCCGCCGGAAAGCCGCCGGCCACCGGCCCGGTCGCCGCCAGCAGCGCCATGCCCGGCGTCGTCCAGGCGACGCTGATCGGCTTGCGCTGCGTCCAGGCCAGCCAGATCGCCGACAGCCCCATGGAAAAGCCGACGGCCACCAGCCCGGAGGTAATCTGCGCCGTGTCCGCCCCGACCGCCGCCAGCCCCTGGATCACCACCGCGACCGAACTGGCATAGCCGACCAGCGCCACCAGACCGCCGGTGGCGAGTGCCGAGGGCGACAGCCCGCGGCCCCCCGGGGCTGTGGGCGCGTCGGAAACGGTCTGGTCGGCGGATGACGAGCCGGTCATGGCCAGTCCTTTCGCATGCATGGACAGGAGAGGATCCGACAGGTAAATTGGATCCAATATCCAGGCAAGCGTTTTTCTCACCTTCCAGGTCTCCCGCATGTCCCAGCCTCCCGACGCCCGCCCTTCCGACTCCCGACCCTCCGATGCGCGCCTTGCCGATCTGGCCGTATTGATCGCGCGCAACCGGCCGCGCTTCCGCACCGCGACCGAGTTCGTCGAGGCGGCGATGCGCGAGGCGATCCTGGAGGGGGTTCTTCCGGCCGGCGCCCCGCTGCGCCAGGAGGATCTCGCCGCCGCCTTCGGCGTCAGCCGCATGCCGGTGCGCGAGGCCCTGCGCCAGCTGGAAGCCCGCGCGCTGGTCGAGTTCCATCCCCACCGCGGTGCGGTGGTGGCGGAGATCTCGGCGGAGGATTCGGCCGACATCGGCGCCATCCGGGCGGCGCTGGAGCCGGCGGCCCTGCGGCTGTCGCTGCCGCATCTGACGGCGGACGACCTTGCCCTGGCGGCGGAGCTGATCGCGGAGATGGATGCGGAGGCCGATCCCGGCCGCATGGGGGAGCTGAACCGGCGCTTCCACATGACGCTCTATTCCCGCGCCGGCCGGCCGCGCCTGCTGGCGCTGGTGGAGCAGCACCTCTCCGCCGCCGACCGCTATCTGCGCTTCCAGTTCTCGGCGCTGGGCTACCATCCCCGCTCACAGGACGAGCATCACGCCCTGCTGGCGGCCTGCCGTGCCGGCGATGCGGACGCCGCCTGCGGCATCGTCGTGCGCCACGTCATCCAGGCGGGCGAGCAGCTGAGCGCCTTTCTGGACGGGCGGGGGTGAGGGCGGCGGGGATGGCGCCCCGCCTCTCCTACGGCGTTCCCAGCAGTTCGCCCAGCGCGTGGCTGAGCTGGCGCGGGGTCACCGGCTTGTGGATGATGCCCAGCCCATGGGCGGCGGCGTCGCGCTCGCACTCCGGACCGGTCTCGCCGGTCAGGATCAGGCCGGGGACCGGCGCGCTGCCGGGATCGTCGTACAGCGCGCGGATGCGGGCGACCGCCTCGGTGCCGTAGCGCCCTTCGCGCAGCCGGTAATCGGCGACGATCAGGTCGGGGCGGCGGCCCATGCGGCTCAACCCCTCCACCGCCTTCTGGGCGGAGCCGGCAACCAGCACCTGATAGCCCCATTCGCGGAAGATCGTCTCCAGCCCCAGCAGCACGATGGCGTCGTCGTCGACCACCACGGCGAAACGGCCGCGGCCGGCGGTCGCCGCCTCCGCCGCGGTGACCGCCGTCTCGACCTTGCGGCCGAGCGGCAGGGCGATGACGAAGCTGGTCCCCTGCCCCGGCTTCGAGGTCACGTCCACCGGATGGTTCAGCAGCAGCGACAGCCGCCGCACGATGGCCAGCCCAAGCCCAAGCCCGCGGTTGCGGTCGCGCTCCGGGTTGCCGACCTGATGGAACTCCTCCCAGATGCGTTCGAGATGGTCGGGCGGGATGCCGATGCCGGTGTCGCGCACCTCGATCAGCAGCCGCGCGCCGGCCCGCCGGCATTCGATGTCGATCCGCCCGCTCTCGGTATAGCGCAGGGCATTTTCCACCAGATTGCGCACCATGCGGGTCAGCAGGGTGCGGTCGGTCCGGGCGGCGGCGTTGCAGGACAGGACGTGCAGTTCCAGCCCCTTGGCCGCCGCCACCGGCCGGTAGGAGGCGGCGATGTGGTCGAACAGCGGGGCGACAGACACGCTCTCGATGTTGGGCTGGACAACGCCGGCATCGAGCCGCGACATGTCCAGCAGGCTGTCGAGAAGCTCCTTCAGCGCGTCCAGCCCGCGGCCCAGATGCATCAGCGCGGTGGCGCCCTGGCTGCCCTGGACATGCGGCTTCAGCACATCGACGAACAGCAGCAACGCCTGCAGGGGCTGGCGCAGGTCGTGGCTGGCGGCGGCCAGGAACTTGCCCTTGGCGAGGTCGGCCGCCTCCGCCGTTTCCTTCGCCTGCAACAGCGCCTGCTGGGCCTGACGGCGGGCCGTGATGTCGCGGAAATAGACGGACAACCCATTGGCGTTGGGATAGATGCTGATCTCCACCCAGTCGCCCAGGATGGGGGAGAGAACCTCGATGGTCATCTCCCGCCCTTCGCGCACCGCCTGCTTCTGCGCCTCGAAGGCTTCACTACCCACCACCTTGGGGAAGGCTTCCCAGATACGGCGGCCGAGCAGAGTCTCACGCGACCGCCGCCACAACTGCTCGGCCTTTCGGTTGATGTAGGTGAATCGCCAGTCATGGTCGACGGCATAGAAGGCGTCGCTGATGCTCTCCAGGATCTTCACCGCCCGCTCGTGCGAGGCACGGGCCTCCTCCTCCGCCCGCTTGCGCATGGTGATGTCGCGGAAGAAGCAGCCCACCCCCTCCGCCGTCGGCAGAAAGCGGATCTCCAGCCACAGGGTGGTGCCTTCGCCGTCGAAGCGCTTTTCCATGCTGGTCGGCTGCCGCTCCGTCATCGTTTTACGGCACAGCGCCTCCAGGTCCGACCCGGCAAGCTGCGGCCACACCTCCCACAGCAGTCGGCCGCGCATCGCCGACAGCGACTGGTGGTCGAGCTGTTCGGCACGGCGGTTCTGGTAGATCACGCGGTAATCGCCGTCCAGCGCCACCAGCGCCTCGTCGATGCTGTCCAGAATGTCGGTCGCGCGCCGGCGGACGTCGGCAATCGCCTCCTCCATCCGCCGCTCGTCGGACCGGTCGTGCAGGATCCACAAGAATCCCTCCTCGTCGCCCTGGAGCGGCAGGATGGTCAGCGCGCCCCAGACGGCAAAGCCGTCCCGGTGGCAGAAGGGACGCTCCTCCTGGATGCGACCCTCGGCCAGTGCGCGGACCCGCAGGGCGTCGGGCACGCCGACGGCGACCTCTTCCGGCGGAAACAGGATGTCGACCGGCTGTCCCCTCGCCTCCTCCTCGGTCCAGCCCAGGATGCGGACGGCGCCCGGGTTCCAGCTGGTTATCCGGCCGTCCGGCGCCAGCGTCAGGATGGCGTGGCCGATGGCGCTGTCGAGGATCGCGCGCAGCCGCCTCTCGCTGTCGGCATGGGCGGCGCGGCTGCGCTCCAGCGCGTTGAAGGCGCTGCGCAAGTCCTCGTTCAGCGCCGTGACCGTCAGCAGGTCGTCGTGGCCGCTGGAGGCGGTGGACAAAGCCGACTGGAGCCGGGCGTTTTCCCGCTCAAGCTCCTCCAGCCTTGCCAGCAGCTCCGCGTTCGATAGAGCAGGCAAATCCGGCTCGGCTCCCGTTCGGTGATCGGCGGGCTCGTTCGGGACGGACGGCTGTTTGGTCATAGGCGCCCAAAGGAAAACAAAACGCTCATTCGTCGAGAGTGCGCAATGCCGAAAGCTAATGTAAACCTTCCAAAAGCAATATTCCGGATGATTGCGACATCCCGAAATGTAATTGATGTCGTTACCGTATATCGGTGATTGCTTTCACCATTGCCCGCACGCCGGCATTAAGTACTTTGTCACGCCGCAACACCAACCCAAGGGTGCGGATCAATGGCGGCGTCAGAGTTTGAACTGCGAACCGGTCGCAATCCTGTGGCCCTGCCACGGTGACCGACGGCAGGATCGACCGGCCGAGCCCGGCGGCGACGAGGTTCTTGATCGCCTCCACATTGCCCAGCTCCATTGATGGGCGAGGCTGGATGCCGCCGGCCATGAACCAGCCGTCGATCACCGCCCGCATGGTCCCGCCGCGCTCGTAAAGGATCAGCGTTTCATCCGCCAGCGCCGCCGGGGCGACGGTCCGATCCGGCGGTGGCGCCTCGCCGCGGGGGCCGACACAGACCAGTTCCTCGGCACAGACCGGTTCGATGGACAGGCCGGGGCGGCCGGCCGGCAGGGTGACCAGCGCCAGATCCAGCGTTCCGCCCTCCACCGCATCCAGGATGTCCGGCGTGTTGCCGGTGACGACGATGATCTCCAGCCCGGGATGGGCGCTGCGCAGGGCGGTCAGGATCGGCGGCAGGCGGTAGATACAGGCGGTGGCCCCGGTGCCGATGCGCACGCGCCCGACCTGCCCGGCACGGTGGCGCCCCATGGCGGCCGATGCCGCCTCCATCTCCTCGCGCAGGCGGCGGATGAAGGGCAGCAGGTCGCGGCCGGCCGCGGTCGGCAGGGCGCGCTTGCCCACCCGCTCCACCAGCCGCACGCCGAAGCGCTCCTCCAGATTGCGGATCTGCATGCTGACCGCCGGCTGGGTCAGGCCGAGCCGCCCGGCGGCTTCGGTGAAACCTCCATGTTCGACGACGGTCGCGAAGGTGATGAGCTGGTCGAGGTTGAGGCCACGCATACCCCCAGTCTTCCTTATGATTTCGATCAGATCAATAAATTTGCCTTTTCCCCGGCGGTCCGCGACGGTGTGGGCATGACGACCGCCGCCATCGCCACTCCCGCCCCTGCCCCTGCTGAAGCGCCCCGGCCGATCTGGTTCGTGCTGCTCTGCGCCAGCCGCTTCGCCACCTCGCTGTCCTTCATGGTCTATGCCGGCGCGCTCGTGCCCGCGATGCAGGCCTGGGGCATGTCGGCGGGAGAGGCCGGGTCGATCCAGACCGCCTTCAACGTCGGCTACGCCCTGTCGCTGGTGGGCTCCTCCTGGTTCGCCGACAGCCTTGGCGCCAGGCGCGTCTTCCTGTGGGCGAGCTGGGCGACGGCCCTGACTGGCATCGCCTTCGCCTTCTTCGCCCGCTCGGCGGAAAGCGGACTGCTGCTGTTCGCGCTGATGGGACTGACCCAGGGCGGCACCTATGCCCCCTCCATCATGCTGGTGGCGCAAGGCGTGCCGGCCGAACGGCGCGGTGCTGCGGTGGGCTGGCTGCTGGCGGCGGGGTCGCTCGGCTATTTCGCCTCCATCGCGCTCGCCGCCGGGCTGGCCGAGCGGTTCGGCTACGAGGCCGCCTTCATCACCTGCGGGCTGGGACCGCTGCTGGCGGCGCTGCTCGCCACGCCGGGGCTGCTCGGACGACCCAATCTGGTGGCGGGCGGGGGAGCGCGCCGGCTGCGCGGCGCCTTCCGGTTCCTGTCCGACCGCCGGTCCTTCCTGCTGACCGCCGGCTACACCGCCCATTGCTGGGAACTGCTGGGCATGTGGGCATGGCTGCCGGCCTTCCTGACCGCCAGTCTGGCCGGCGCCGGCGGCGACGGGGCGGGCATGCGCGGGCTGTGGATCGCCGGTGCCATCCATATCTCGGGCTTCCTGTCGTCGCTGCTGATGGGACGCGCATCCGACCGGCTGGGCCGGCGGGCAGTGCTGGTGGCAATGGGCGCGCTGGGCGCCGCCTGCTCCTTCGCCATCGGCTGGATGGACGGGATGCCGCTGGCCCTGGTCCTGGCGGTGGCGGCGCTCTACGGCTTCTCTGCGCTGGGCGACTCCCCCGTGCTGTCGACGGCGATGACCGAATCGGTCGAGCCGGGCAGCCTGGGGGCGGCGCTCGCCGTCCGCTCCATCCTGGGCTTCGGCGCCGGAGGTGCGGCGCCGCTGGCGGTCGGTCTGGTGCTGGATCGGGCCGGCGGCGCAGCCGGTGCCGGCTGGGGCTGGGGTTTCGCGCTTCTCGGCGTCGGCGGCGGGTTGGCGACCGTCTGCGCCCTTCTTCTTCCCGCCGACCGTCCTGACCGGAGTTGATTCACATGGTCTCCATTGCCGGGCCCGCCATCACCGTGCGGGCGTCCGCCGACGCCGACATTCCCGCCATCACCGCCCTTTACGCCCGCCATGTGCTGCACGGCACCGCCTCGTTCGAGGAGATCCCGCCGGACGAGGCCGAGATCGCCCGCCGCCGCGCCGACATACTGGGGCGCGGGCTGCCCTATCTGGCGGCGGAGTGCGAGGGACGGCTGGTCGGCTATGCCTATGCCGGCCTGTACCGCACCCGCAGCGCCTACCGCTTCACGCTGGAGAATTCCGTCTATGTCGCCGACGGTATGGGCCGGCGCGGCATCGGCCGGGCGTTGATGGACCCGCTGATCGAGATGTGCGAGGCGGCGGGCTACCGCCGGATGATCGCGGCAATCGGCGACAGCGCCAACCACGGCTCCATCGGCCTGCACAGCGCTTGCGGCTTCCGTCCTGTCGGCATCCTGCCCGCCGTGGGCTTCAAGTTCGGCCGCTGGCTGGACGGCGTGCTGATGGAACGGCCGCTCGGCGACGGGAGCGACAGCCCGCCGGCCGGCTGAGCGGAAACCGCGTCAGTCGGCCCCCAGCAGCTCGTCCGGGCGCGGGCTGGGCGCCTTCGCCATCGGCACCGTCCGCGGCAGCTCTACGCCGGGCAACTGCCAGTCCATCGGCGGCGCCGATCCCGGCGTCGGCCGGTACTGGTCCAGAACCGCCAGCAGGGTCAGCAGCGACAGGGCCAGCGCCACCACCAGCAGCCGGCGGTCCACCCCGGCCATCGGGCCTTTGCCATCGGCCTCGGCGTTGTCGCGATCCAGCAGGGCCATGCTCCGTCCTCCCGTCCTCTCGTCCTTCGTATCTGGGACAAGCTTGATCGATGCGGCGGAACGTCACAATGTGGCTTTGCCGCAGTCTGCCTTCGGTTCAGGCGAAGGCAGACTGCGGCCTCAAGGTCTATGCGGATCGGCATTCAACCGGCGCGGCGTTACGAAGGGCCGCTCCCGCTCAGGTGAAGGCGGCGCCCGCCCTGGCGCCCAGCCGCTTGAGGACGACCGCCAGCGGACAGAAGCCGGTGAAGGCTGCCTGCAACAAATTGGCGCCGACGAAGGCGATCAGCCACAGCCACTGCGGGCTGTGCAGGTGCGACAAGGCCAGGCTCAGCAGGACAACGGTCCCGGCGAAGGCCATCACGATGCGGTCGATGCTCATGTCGATGTCTCCCGATGCAAGGATTGGTTCGAAGACGGAGGATTCTCCGGCGAAGGATCGCAATACAGCCCTGCCAGCACCTCGATCACGGCGGCGGCCTCGGCGCTGGCCAGCCTGTAGAAGATCGTCAGCCCGTCGCGGCGGGTCCGCACGAGGCCCTCGGCACGCAGCCTCGCCAGATGCTGGGACAAGGCCGACTGGCTGAGCCCGACCGCGTCCGCAAGGTCGCCGACGCAGAGTTCCCCGCCCCCCAGCAGGCAGAGGATGGACAGGCGCCGTTCGTTGGCCAGCGCCTTCAGCAGGCGCGCCGCCGAACTCACATGGCTGCGATCCAATTCATTCATTGACACTAAATTAGATTATTCTTAATTAATGGTCAAGAGGTGCTTCATCCATTCCAGTCAAGGTGGCCCGTCATGCCCCGCCGACCCGCAGGCCTCGTTCTGGCCGCGACGCTCCTGTTCGCCTCCGTTCCGCTGTCCGGCGCGCTGGCCCAGCCCGACGCCGACGCCGGCCGGCTCACCGTGCGCGCCCGTGCGGTGGAGGATCTGAAGGCCGTCTTCGCCACCGTGGAAAGCGTCCACGAGACGCTGGCGCGCACCCGCATCGGCGGCACCATCGCCGACTTGACGGCGAAGGAAGGGGACAAAGTCACCATGGGTCAGGTCGTTGCCACCGTGCACGACCCGAAGCTGCCGCTGCAACTGGCGGCGCTGGACGCGCGCATCCAGGCGCTCCAGGCGCAGCAGCATCAGGCCGGCCTGGAGCTGGACCGCGCCCGGCAGCTGCGGGCGAGCGGAACGGGGACGCAGCAGCGGCTCGACGACGCGCAGTCCGCCGTGGACGTGGCCCGCGCCCAGATCGCCGCCATGACGGCGGAGCGGGCGGTGGTGGAGCAGCAGCTGCGCGAGGGCGCGGTGTCGGCGCCCGCCAACGGCCGCATTCTCCAGGTCAAGGTCATCGACGGCGCCGTGGTGATGCCCGGCGAGACCGTCGCGAGCATCGCGACGGAAACCTATGTGCTGCGCCTGCGCCTGCCCGAACGCCACGCCCGCTTCATGCATGAGGGCGACCCGGTGCTGGTCGGCGACCGCGGTCTCGCCCCGGTCGCACCACCCGGCGGCGAGGCGGCGCCGGACGCGATGCCGCTCGACCTGAAGCGCGGCACCGTCCGTCAGGTCTATCCGGAGATGTCCGGCGGTCAGGTGGTGGCCGACGCCACGGTGAGCGGGCTCGGCGACTTCTTCGTGGGCGAGCGCGTGCGCGTCTACGTCGCCACCGGCACGCGGCAGGCGTTCGTCATTCCGCCCGACCATGTCCTGCGCCGCTTCGGCACCGACTTCGTCCGGCTGGCCGACGGGACGGAGGTGCCGGTCCAGGTCGGCGGTGCGATCCCCAGGGTCGGCGACCAGCTCGGCGGGATCGAGGTGCTGTCCGGCCTGAGACCCGGCGACGTGATCGTCCACCCGGAGGGTGCGCGATGAGGCTCGGTCTCTCCGGGGTACTGACGCGGACCTTCATCCGCTCGCCCCTGACCCCGCTTCTGCTGCTGGCCTCGCTGGTGGTCGGCACGGTCGCCCTGCTCTCGCTGCCGCGGGAGGAGGAGCCGCAGATCAGCGTGCCGATGGTGGACATCCTGGTTCGCGCCGACGGGCTGAAGGCGGACGACGCGGTCGAGCTGGTGACCAAACCGCTGGAGGAGATCGTCAAAGGCATCGACGGCGTCGAGCACACCTACAGCCAGACCCTGGACGACCGTGTGGTCGTCACCGCCCGTTTCCTCGTCGGCACCTCGGCGGACGACGCGATCCTGCGCGTGCACGAGAAGGTACGGGCCAACCTGAACCGCATCCCGCTCGGCATTCCGGAGCCGCTGATCGTCGGGCGCGGCATCAACGACGTGGCGATCCTGACCCTGACGCTGGCCCCCAGGCCGGACGCGGCGTCGCGCTGGACCGACACCGCGCTGTACGGCGTGGCGGACGAGCTGCTCGCGCAGCTGGTGCAGGTGGAGGATGTCGGCCGCAGCGTCATCGTCGGCGGCCGTCCCGACCAGATCCGGGTGGAACCGGATCCGGAGCGGCTGGCGCTGTTCGGCGTCACGCTCAACCAGCTGGTCGACAAGGTGAGGAGCGCCAACCGGTCCTTCATGGTCGGCTCGGTGCGGGCTGAGGGCGGCAGCCTGCCGGCGTTGGCCGGACAGACGCTCCAGGGGACCGCCGACATCGGCCTGCTGCTGGTGACCGCCCGCGACGGGCGCCCGGTCTATGTCAAGGATGTGGCCGACATCGTGATGGGCGCGCGGCCGGACGAAAGCACGGCCTGGAACCTGTTGCCCGACGGCAAGGGCGGGCTCGCCGGCACGCCGGCGGTCACCATCGCCATCGCCAAGCGCGCCGGGGCCAATGCCGTGACCATCGCCGGGCGCGTTCTGGAGCGCGTGCAGGCCATCCAGGCCGGATCGCTGCCCAGGGACCTGACGCTGACCGTCACCCGCAACTACGGCGAGACGGCGGACGAGAAGGTCAACGAACTGCTGTTCCATCTGGCGCTCGCCACCGTGACCATCGTCGCGCTGATCGTGCTGGCGATCGGCTGGCGCGAGGGCATGGTGACGCTGATCGTCATCCCGACCACCATCCTGCTGACCATGTTCGCGTCCTGGCTGATGGGCTACACCATTAACCGCGTCAGCCTGTTCGCACTGATCTTCTCCATCGGCATCCTGGTGGACGACGCCATCGTCGTGGTGGAGAACATCGACCGCCACTGGTCGATGCGCGACGGCCGCAGCAAGGTCCAGGCCGCCATCGAGGCGGTCGCGGAGGTCGGCAACCCGACCGTCGTCGCCACCCTGACGGTCATCGCGGCACTGCTGCCGATGATGTTCGTGTCCGGCCTGATGGGCCCCTACATGAGCCCGATCCCGGCCAACGCGTCGGCCGCCATGGTTTTCAGCTTCTTCGCCGCCATGGTGCTGACGCCCTGGCTGATGGTGAAGCTGCGGCCGGGCGAGGCCCCGGCTGGGCACGGCAATGAACAGGGCAACGGGCATGGCGATGGGCGGGGCGGCCTGCTGGGCCGCCTGTATCTCTCCGTCGCGCGCCCGGTCATCCGCAGCAGGCGCCGGGCCTGGACCTTCCTGCTCGTGGTCGGCATGGCGACGCTGGCCTCGACGGCGCTGTTCTACACCAAGGACGTGGCGGTCAAGCTGCTGCCCTTCGACAACAAGTCCGAACTTCAGGTCGTCGTGGACCTGCCGCGCGGCGCGGCACAGGAGGATACCGGGCGCGTGCTGCTGGCCGCCGCGCGGAAGATCGCCGACCTGCCCGAACTGGCGAGCGTCCAGGCCTATGGCGGCACCGCCTCGCCCTTCAACTTCAACGGTCTGGTGCGCCATTATTATCTGCGCGACCAGCCCGAGCAGGGCGACCTGCAAGTCAACCTCGCCCCCAAGGGCGAGCGCCGCCGCAGCAGCCACGACATCGCGCTCGACATCCGGGCGCGGCTGAGGGATCTGGCCGTTCCCGACGGCACCTCGCTCAAGGTCGTCGAGGTGCCGCCCGGTCCGCCGGTGCTCTCCACCCTGCTGGTCGAGGTCTACGGCCCCGATGCGGAGACGCGGCGCAAGGCGACGGGCATCGTCCGGGACGCCTTCCGCAGCGTGGACTTCATCGTCGATGTGGACGACACCGTCCGCCCGCCCGGCGAGCGGCTGCGCTTCGCGCTGGACCGCGAGAGCCTGGAGTTCCACGGCGTCGAGGAGCAGGCGGTCTATGACACGTTGCAGGCGCTGGTCGGCGGCGTGCCGGTCGGCTACTCGCATCGCGGGGCCGGCCGCACCCCCATCGAGATCTCGGTGCGGCTGCCGAAGTCCGGGCTGTTCCTGTCGGAGCGCATCCTGGCGACGCCGGTCCCCGGCGCCCGCGGCACGGTCGAGCTGGGCGACCTCGTCACCATGACGCGGGAACCGGCCTCCTATCCGCTGTTCCGCCGCAACGGCCGCTTCGCCGAGATGGTGATGGCCGATCTCGCCGGGCGCTACGAGGCACCAATCTACGGCATGCTGGCGGTGCAGGAGCGGCTGAGCCGGATCGACTGGAAAGCCGCCGGGCTCACAGCGGCGCCGGACATCCTGCTGCATGGGCAACCCGACGACCAGAGCAGGCCCGCACTGTTGTGGGAGGGCGAGTGGGAGATCACCTACGTCACCTTCCGCGACATGGGGGCCGCCTTCGCGGTGGCGATCCTCGGCATCTATCTGCTGGTGGTCGCGCAGTTCGGCAGCTTCAAGCTGCCGCTGGTGATCCTGGTGCCGGTGCCGCTGACCCTGATCGGCATCGTGCTCGGGCACTGGCTGTTCGGAGCCGCCTTCACCGCGACCTCGATGATCGGCTTCATCGCCCTGGCGGGCATCATCGTGCGCAATTCGATCCTGCTGGTGGACTTCATCCGCCATCTTCGCGACCGCGGGCTGTCGGTGCGGGAGGCCGTCCTGGAGGCCGGGGCGATCCGCTTCAAGCCGATCCTGCTGACGGCGGTGGCGGCAATGATCGGCGCCGCCTTCATCCTGACCGACCCCATCTTCCAGGGGCTGGCGATCTCGCTGCTGTTCGGCCTGCTGAGTTCGACGCTGCTGACCGTTCTGGTCATCCCGGCGATCTACGTCGTGCTGCGCGACGACGCCCCTGGCCGGAGGGAATAGCCGGCAACGGCGGCGGAGGCTTCACCCCTGCCGCCGTTCCCTGCCAGCCGCCTCAAGGCATGTACTGGCCGCCGTTGACGTCGAGGATCTGTCCGGTGATGTAGCCGCTGCAGGCGTGCGAGGCGAAGAACAGGAAGGTCGGCGCGCATTCCTCCGGCTTGCCGAAGCGGCCCATCGGGAAGCCGGCGCCGATGCGGGCCTTGGTGTCCGTGTCCTTGTCGGCATGGAAGGCGGTGTCGAAGGTGCCGGGCGACACTGTGTTGAAGCGGATGCCGTCCTTCGTGTGGAAGGCCACCCAGTTCTTCTGGATGTTGTGCAGCCACGCCTTCGCCGCACCGTACAGCCCGGCGCCGGGGCCGCCGCCGGTGTAGCCGGCAACCGAGCCGACCAGGATCACCGACGCGGTGGTGCCGCTCTGCGTGGCGGACGCCTTCAGGTGCGGCAGCGCGTATTTGGTGACCATCAGGGCGGAGCGCGCGTTCAGGTCGGTCACCGCGTCGAAGAATTCATCGTCGATCTCCTCCAGCGGCTTGCGCGCGACCAGACCGCCCGCATTGTTGATCAGCACGTCGATGCCGCCGAAGCGGGCGACGAAATCCTCGACCAGACGCCTGGCCCCCTCGCTGGACGACACGTCGCCGGGCAGGAAGGCGACTTCGCCGTCCAGCGCGTTCAGCCGGTCCAGCGTGGAGTCGAGGTCGGCCGGCGCCTTGCGGCCGTTCATGCCGACCAGCGCGCCGTGGCGGGCGAACGCCTCGACCGCCGCCAGACCGATTCCCTGGGTCGACCCCGTCACCAGAACGCGCCGGCCTTTCAGATCACCGAACATGCGTGAGCCCTTCCTTCCCATCGTTGAAAAGCGCGAAGCGCGGTACGGCCCACACTTCACATATCTAGTGTCTCAAATATTGAGATATATTTCTCAATATCATCAGGATGTTAGGAGTACTCAGCGATTGGGTCAAGATTGACTGGATCGCCGCATCATATCGTCAGCTTCATTAATGTCTCACTATGTGGTAGCATGTATGTTGGATTTGACAACATACAACGCGGCCACTAAGGTCCCGTCATCGAGGCGACACGAATGCCCACCAGAACCGATCCCATGACCCAGCCCGCTGACGCGATCGACCCGGCCACGCCCGAAAGGCGGCAGGCCGCCGGAACGCAGACCCTGCTCCGCGGGCTGGCGGCGATCGAGTGCGTGGCGACCGGCACGACCGAGGTGAAGGGAATCGCGGCCCGACTGAACACGCCGCGCAGCACCGTCCACCGCATGCTGAACAGCCTGGTGGCGGAGGGGTACCTGCACCATGTCCCCTACAAGGGCTATCTGCTGGGACCGAAGCTGATCGAACTCGGCATGAAGGCGCTGGAGCAGCGGCCGCTGGTGGCGCTCGCCCGGCCCCACATCGAGGCGCTGGCCCAGCGCACCGGCGACACCGTCCATCTCGGCGTGGTCGACGGCGACGCGGTCTTCTATCTCGACAAGATTCCGAGCACGCGCGGGCTGGAGATGCGCTCTCGCGTCGGCCTGCGCATGCCGCTGGCCTCGACCGGCATCGGCAAGGCGCTGATGCTGGGGATGCCGCCGTCGCGCTGGCGCGAGCTGCACGACGCGGTGGCGACGGCGCCGGATACGGTGGGCGGACGGCCCGGACCGTTGCCCTGGCCGAAATACGAAAAGCTGATGGCGGGCTTCCTGCGGCGGGACTGGGTGCTCGACCTGGAAGAGAACGAGATCGGCGTCCGCTGCGTCGGCGCGCCGGTGCGCGACATCAGCAATCAGGTGGTCGCCGCCATCAGCGTGGCGAGCGCGGTGCCCTACATGCCGGACGAACGGATGGCTGAACTCGGACCGGTCGTCCGTGCGGCCGCCGACGCGATATCGAAGGAATTGGGATGGAAACAGGACGGAAGCGCGACGGGGCGGCCCTGATCGCGCTGGACTGGGGCACCTCCAGTCTGCGCGGATTCCTCATGGACGGCGCCGGCACGGTGCTGGAGCAGCGCGCCAACGCGCACGGCATCCAGAATCTGCCGCAGCCCGGCCTGCCCGGCTTCGAGCAGGCCTTCGCCGGGCTGTGCGGCGACTGGCTGGCCGGCAATCCGGGCATCCCGGTGGTGGCCGGCGGCATGGTCGGCAGCGCCCAGGGCTGGGTGGAAGCGCCCTATGTCGCCTGCCCGGCCGACACCAGCACGCTCGCCGGCCACGCCATCGCGGTGGACAGCGCTGCCGGTGTCCGCATCCTGATCGCCCCCGGCGTCACCTACGCCCCGCCCGACGCGCCGCCCGACATCCTGCGCGGCGAGGAGATCCAGATCGCCGGCGTGCTGGCCGACCGCCCCGACTGGGCGCGCGAGTCCTGCATGGTGCTGCCCGGCACCCATTCCAAATGGGTGCAGATCCAGGACGGGCGGATGACCCGTTTCGCCACCTACATGACCGGCGAGCTGTTCGCCGTGCTGACCAAGCACTCGATCCTCGGGCGCCTGATGCCGGCGGACGCCGAGATTGAGGCAGGGGCCGATGCGGACGCCCGCGACGCGGCCTTCGCCGACGGCGTGCGGGCGGCGCAGGCCAGCGGGCCGGGCGACCTGTCGCACCAGATCTTCGCCGCGCGCACGCTCGGCATCACCCGCCGCATGGCGCCGGAGCTGCTGAAGGATTTCCTGTCCGGCCTGCTGATCGGGCACGAGATGGTCTCCGGCCTCACCCGGATGGGGGCGGCGCTGGGCAGCGGCCGGCCGCTGCTGCTGATCGGCGACGGCATGCTGTGCCGCCGCTACGTCCAGGGCCTGGCTCTGCTGGGCATCGAGCCCACCGCCCGGCTCGAGAACACCGCGCCCAAGGGGCTGTTCCAGTTCGCCATCGCCGCCGGCCTGATCGCGCCGCCGGCCGGAAAGGACACTCATGTCTGAAGAAAGCCTGAAGGCCCGGCTCGACGCCGCCTTCGCCGCCCTGCCGCTGGTCGCCATCCTGCGCGGCCTGAAGCCCGTCGAATGCGAGGATGCCGCCCGCGCCCTCTACGAGCGCGGCTTCCGGCTGATCGAGGTGCCGCTGAACTCGCCGGACCCGTTCGACAGCATCGCCGCCATCCGCCGCATCCTGCCGCGGGACGCGCTGGTCGGTGCCGGCACCGTGCTGGAGGTGGCGCAGGTCGCCCGCCTCAAGGAGATCGGCGCCGATCTGGTGGTGATGCCGCATGCCGACACCGCGGTGATCCGCGCCGCCAAGGCCGCCGGTCTGGCCTGCGTTCCCGGCGTCGCCACGGCGACGGAGGCCTTCGCCGCACTGGCGGCCGGCGCCGACGCGCTGAAGCTGTTCCCGGCCGAGCAGATCAACCCGACCATCGTCAAGGCGATCCGCACCGTGCTGCCGGCCGGCACCCGGCTGCTGCCGGTGGGCGGCATCGCTCCCGACACCATGGCCCCCTTCCTGGAGGCCGGCGTCGCCGGCTTCGGGCTGGGATCGGCGCTCTACAAGCCGGGCATGACCGCAGCTGAGATCGCCGGGCGGGCCGAGGCCTTCGTCGCGTCCTGGACCGCGCTCAACCCGCGCTGACTTCACGCGGGCGGCGGAGCCGTCCGCTTTTCCTGTCCGCAACCCCACCAAGCAAAATTCGAGGGAGAACGTTTATGAAGGGCTATCGCCTCCTGACCGGCGCCGTCGTCGGCGTCCTGGCCACGGCCAGCCTGATTGCCGGCGCGCAGGCCGCCGACTACCCGACCAAGCCGATCGAGCTGATCGTCCCCTATGCCGCCGGCGGCGGCACCGATCTGGTCGCCCGCGCCTATGCCGACGCCACCAAGAAGCATCTGCCGCAGGCGATGGGCGTCGTCAACAAGACCGGCGGCGGCGGCGCCGTCGGCCTGACCGAGATCATGGCCGCCCGCGCCGACGGCTACAAGGTCGGCATGGGCACCGTCGAGATCACCCTGCTGCCGCACATGGGCGTGGCCCGCTTCTCGGTCGACGACTTCACCCCGGTCGCCCGCCTGAACGCCGAGCCGAGCGCCATCACCGTCAAGGCCGACGCGCCCTGGAAGACCATCGAGGAATTCCTGGCCGACGCCAAGGCCAACCCCGGCAAGGTCCGCATCGGCAACTCCGGCACCGGCGCCATCTGGCACCTCGCCGCCGAGGCCCTGCAGAACAAGACCGGCCTGACCTTCAACCACATCCCGTTCGACGGCGCCAACCCGGCCGTGACCTCCCTGCTGGGCGGCCACATCGAGGCGGTGTCGGTCAGCCCGGCCGAGGTGTCGAGCCAGGTTGCCGGCGGCCAGCTCCGCATGCTGGCGGTGATGGCCGACGAGCGCTCCAAGGCGTTCCCGGACGTGCCCACCCTGAAGGAGAAGGGCATCGACCTGTCGGTCGCCACCTGGCGCGGCATCGTCGTTCCGAAGAAGACCCCGGCGCCGGTCGTCGAGACCCTGCGCAAGGCCAGCAAGGCGGCGGCCGAGGAGCCGGCCTTCCGTGAGCAGCTCGCCAAGATGAACCTGACCTGGGCCTATGCCGACGGTCCGGAGTTCGGCGCCGCCATGCAGAAGGACAACGCCTTCTTCAAGGATCTGATGACCAAGCTCGGCATGGCCAAGTAACACGGAAACGCGCCGGCCCAGCGGCCCCAAGCCGCCGGGCCGGCGTTCCGTTTCCGAGGAGTCCGACTGATGAGCAACGCACCTGTCCAGGGCGGCGGGGCCGGCGCGCCCCTCTCCACCAAGATCGCCAATCTGGTCATCGCGGTCGTGCTGATCGCGGTGGCCGCCGCCGCCATCGCATCGACCGGCGATTTCCCCAAGACCATGCTGGCCGCCGACGTCGGCCCGGCACGGTTCCCGATCATCCACGCCTCCGTGCTGATCGTGCTGTGCCTGATCCTGATCGCCAACACGCTGCGCATGCCGACCATTGCCGACGACACCCCGCCGGTCGGCGTCGCCGGCTATGCCGGGGTGGCGCTGGGCATCCTCGCCACCGCCGCCTGCCTGTACGCCATGGAGTATGTCGGCTACGCCGTCGCCACGGTGGTCTACATGGCAGCCCTGATGTGGCTGATGGGGCAGCGCAGCCCGCTGTGGAACCCGGTGATCGCCGTCGTCGTGACCGCCGTGATCTATTTCACCTTCCAGAGCGCCCTCCAGGTGCCGCTGCCGGTCGGGAGCCTGTTCGAATGACCTTGTCGTCCCGTCTCACGCCTGCGAAGGAGCGCCGCCATGCATGAACTCAACATGCTGATGAACGGCGTCGCGACGCTGGCCGCCAACCCGATGGCGCTGCTGCTGTCCCTGGTGGGCGTGGCGCTCGGCATCGTCATCGGCGCCCTTCCCGGCCTGACCGCGACGATGGGCGTCGCCATCCTGCTGCCCTTCACCTTCGGCATGGACCCGGTGTCCGGCCTGCTGATGATCTCCGGCGTCTTCTTCGGCGGTGTCTATGGCGGGTCGGTAACCGCCATCCTGCTGAAGATCCCCGGCACCCCGGCCGCCGCCGCCACCGCGATGGACGGTTTCGAGCTGACCAAGAAGGGCATGGCCGGCGTTGCGCTCGGCACCGCCACCCTGTCGTCCTTCCTCGGCGGCATGGCCAGCATCCTCGTGCTGATCTTCCTGGCGCCGGTTCTCGCCGGCTTCGCCCTGGAGTTCAGCGCGTCGGAAAGCTTCGCGCTCGCCGTCTTCGGGCTGAGCATCATCGCCAGCATCTCCGGCAAGTCGGTGGTCAAGGGGCTGATCGCCGGCTTCCTCGGCCTGCTGATCGCCACCGTCGGGATGGACCCGATGGGCGGCTTCCCGCGCTTCACCGGCGGCTACACCGAGCTGTTCAACGTTCCCTTCATCCCGGTGATGATCGGGCTGTTCGCCGCCGCCGAAGCCTTCAAGTCGATGGAGGACCCGAAGGTCCGCCTCGGCATGGCGGCGGCGCTCGGCCGCATCGTCCCGCCCTGGGCGACCTACAAGTCGCTGCTCGGCGTCGTGTCGCGCTCCTCGATCCTCGGCATCGTCATCGGCATCATTCCCGGCGCCGGCTCCGACATCGCCGCCTACGTCGCCTACAACGAGGCGCGGCGCTTCAGCAAGACGCCGGAGAATTACGGCAAGGGCGAGCTGGGCGGCGTGGCCGCCTGCGAGGCCGGCGCCAACGGCTGCACCGGCGGCGCGCTGCTGACCATGCTGACGCTGGGCATCCCCGGCGACGCGGTGACCGCCGTGATGCTGGGCGCCCTGACGCTCCAGGGACTGCAACCGGGTCCGCTGCTGTTCAAGGAACACGGCGATCTGGTCTTCACCCTCTTCGCCGGCATGATCTTCTGCTATGTCGGCATGCTGGTGCTGGGGCTGGGCTCGCTGCGCTTCATGGGCCGCATCCTGCAAATGCCGAAGTCGGTGCTGACGCCGGTCATCCTGGCGCTCTGCGTGGTCGGCACCTACGCCATCAACAACAGTCTGTTCGACATCGGCATCATGCTGGCCGCCGGCGTCGCCGGCTACTTCATGCAGAAGTGGGACTTCCCGGCCTCGCCGGTGGTGCTGGCGCTGATCATGGGACCGATGGCCGAGGCCAACTTCCGCCGCGCGCTGTCGCTCTCGGGCGGCAGCTACGACTTCCTCTACAGCCGGCCGATCACCGCGGTTCTGCTGACCGTCGCCATCCTGACGATGCTGCTGCCGCTGGTGAAGCGCTGGCGGGCCGAACGGGCGGGCGTATCGAGCGGACCGGTGGAAGCAACCAAATGACCGCCGTCACCACCATCGGCCTCGACGCCGTCATCGAACCGGACCTGCGCAACGGCAATGGCGAGAATCCCGTCTGGGACGCCGACCGCCGCAGCTGGACCTGGATCGACATCCCCGGCCGCCGCATCCACCGGCTGGATCCGTCCAGCGGCGTGCGGCGCGACTGGACGCTGCCGGAGCCGGTCGGCAGCCTCGTGCTGCGGCCGGACGGCGGTGCGGTCGTCGCCTGCCAGACCGGGATCTTCGATGCGGACCTGCCCGAGGCGGGCGGCGACGCGGTGCTCAGCCGCCTCGCCGACAGCCCCTTCAAGGCGGAGGGCATGCGCTTCAACGACGGGCGCTGCGACCGGCAGGGGCGGCTCTGGGTGTCCGCCATGGTGATGGACATCGCCAAGGGCGACCCGTCCGGCGCGTGGTACCGCTACACCCGCGCCGAGGGGCTGGTGGAGACCGGGCTGACCGGCTTCGTCATCCCCAACGGCTCCGCCTTCAGCCCGGACGGCCGCACGCTCTACGCGTCCGACACCCACCGCGACGTGCGGATGGTCTGGGCCTGGGACTACGATCCGGAGACCGGCACCGCCGGCAACCGGCGCCCCTTCATCGACATGCGGGCGATGGTCGGGCGGCCGGACGGCGCGGCGGTCGACACCGACGGCTGCTATTGGATCTGCTGCCTGGATGAAGGCTGCATCAAGCGCTTCACCCCGCGCGGCGATCTCGACCGCCTGATCGAGGTGCCGATGCGCAAGCCGACCATGTGCGCCTTCGGCGGCGACGGGCTTCGCACGATGCTGGTCACCTCGCTCAGCCGCGGCCCGGCCGATCTGGCCGAGGATCCCCACGGCGGCCGGGTCCTGATGTTCGACCCCGGCGTCCAGGGCCTGCCGGAGCCGCGCCTGACCCGCTGAGGGCACGGCATCGCTCGGAAGCGATCCATTCCTGGCGAACGGCAAAGCCGGCTGTGTCTTACAGCCGGCTTTGTCCGTTGTTGGCGGGGGTGAAGGCGAGACGGGTCAGCCTTACCGCGCCGCCTGCCGGTCCCAGCTGTCGTTCACCGCGGGCGACAGGCGGTGCTTCATGATGCGCTGGCTGGGCGTGCGCTCGAACCCCTCCACCAGGGCGATGTATCGCGGGTTCTGGTAGGGCGCCAGCTGGCGGCCGAGCCAGTCGGACAGGGCCGGGATGTCCACCGTGGCGCCCAGCCGGGGCTTCACGAACAGCTTGATGTCCTGCTCGCCGATGTCCGCCTGCACGCCGATGACGGCGCAGTCCTCGATGGCGGGATGGGTGGCGGCGATGTGCTCGATCTCCCAGGCGGAGACGTTCTCGCCCTTGCAGCGCATGCTGTCGGTCATCCGGCCGTGGAACAGCAGCGTGCCGTCCGGCAGCAGCGAACCGAGGTCGCCAGTGTGCAGCGCGCCGTCGCGGAGCGCCTTCGCCGTCGCCTCCGGATTGCGGAAATAGCCGGCGAAGAGGGCGCCGGGCGTATCGGTGCGCACCACGATCTCGCCGCGCTCGCCGCGGGCGACCGGCTTGCCGGCCTCGTCCAGCAGATCCACGGTGAACCAGGGCATCGGCCGCCCCACCGCGCCGACCGTACCCTCGTCGTTGCAGGTGGTGATGCTCGACGCCTCGGTCATGCCGTAGCATTCGCGGATCTCGACGCCGAACCGCTCCTGGAACGGCGTCCAGGTCTCCTTGGGGCAGCCGCCGCCCCAGGCGATGCGCACGGGATGGTCGCGGTCGCGCGGGTCCGCCGGCTGCTTCAGCAGGATTTGCAGGATGCCGCCGAGATAATGGATGTGGGTGGCGCCATAGTCGCGGACCTGCCCCCAGAAGCGGCTGGCGCTGAAGCGGTCGACCATCGCCAGCGACACCTTGGCGATCAGCGGCAGCACGATCATCTGCGCGCCGCCGATGTGATAGAGCGGTTCCCAGACGAACAGCACGTCGCCGTCGCGGGCCGCCGAGACGCGGGCCACCGCCTCGCCCGCCAGACGCATCATGCGGTGGGTGACCAGCGCGCCCTTCGGCCGGCCGGTGGTCCCCGAAGTGTACATGATGGCGAAGAGGTCGTCCGGTCCGGGGAGCGCTCCCTCGAACACGGCGCCGCCGTCCAGCATCGGCTCCAGCCGCAGAAGCGAAGAGGCGTCCTCGGCGCCGGCCACGATCAGCGGCTTGCCCGACAGGTCGGCGCCGCACTCCGTGATGGTCGTCACGAGGTCGGCGTCGGCCAGCACCGCCGCCGGATCGGAATGTTCCAAAATATAGCGCAGGCCGTCGCCGCGCTGCTGGGCGTTGATCGGGATCCACACCAGCCCGGCCTTGGCGATGCCGAACAGGGTGGACAGCACGGCCGGGCTGTTGCGCAGCATCAGCGCCACGCGGTCGCCGGGGACCAGACCCATCCGCCGCAGCTCCGCCGCCATGCTGTCGGACTGGCGGTCGAGGGTGCCGGCGGTCAGCGGGGCGCCGTTGTAGCGGGCGAACAGACGCTCGCCGTCGGTCCGCGCGGCCTGGGTCAGCAGGCCGGCGAACCCGGTGGAGAAATCGGACATGGTCGGGACTCTCGGCTCGGGAAATCTCGGGATGAACGGACGGTGCGCAATCCGCCGCTCAGCGGCCGGACCGGCGCAGCCGTTCGGCGATCAGCAGAAGCGCCATGACGATGAGGAAGACGACGACCGACACCGCGGCCAGGGTCGGGTTCAGCTGCAGGATCATGTCGTCCCACATCTGCTTGGGCAGCGTGGTCTTGACCCCGCCGCTGACGAAGATCGCCACCGTCAGCTCGTCGAAGGAGGTGATGAAGGCGAACAGGAAGGCGGCGACCAGACCGCCGCGGATCAGCGGAACGGTGACCCGCATCAGCGTCTGCACCCGGTTGGCGCCGAGCGTCGCCGCCGCCTGGTCCAGCCGCCAGTCGTGCCCCTTGACCACCGCGGCGATGGCGACGAAGGCGAAGGGCAGCGCCAGCACCGTATGGCCGATGACGAGGCCGAGGTCGGTGGCGACCAGCCCGATCTGGGCGAACAGATAGAACAGGCCGACCGCGATGACGATGCGCGGGACGATCATCGGCGCCAGGAACAGGGCGAAGATGGCGCCGCGCCAGCGCGAGGTCGAGCGGGCCAGCGCCAGGGCCGCCAGCCCGGCGATCAGGGTCGCCAGGATGGCGGTTGCGAAGGCGACGCCGAAGGAGCGCAGCGTGGCACCCAGCCACAGGTCCGATCCGAAATAGACCTCGAACCATTTCAGGCTGTAGCCCGGCGGCGGGAAATCGAGGAAGGGCGAGCTGGTGAAGGCGATGGGCACCACCACGATGGCCGGCGCCACCAGGAAGACCAGCACCAGGGTCGAATAGACCGCCGGCAGCCGGTCGCGGCCGCGCTCGCCCAGCACGGGCGCGGTGACGCGCGCGGCGGCTGCGGTCAGCGCCGCCAGCGCCGCCAGGATGCCCTGCCCCGCCTTGCGCAGGGAGCCGCCGCCCTTTTTGCGCCGGGATCCCTCGCCGGACAAAGTCGACAGGCCGAAGATGCGGTCATAGACCCAGCAGGTGACCAGCGCCGCCGCCAGCATGAAGGTGGCCAGCGCCCCGGCGAAGGCCCAGTTCAGCATTTCCTGGATCTGGGCGATGATCAGCTGCGCCAGCATGGTCTGCTGCGGCCCGCCCAGCAGTGCCGGAACGATGAAGAAGCCCAGCGAGGAGATGAAGGTCAGCAGCCCCGCCGCAGCGATGCCCGGCAGCGACAGCTGGAAATAGACGAGCCAGAAGGCGTGGCCCGGTGCCGCCCCCAGCGTTTCCGCCGCCTGCACCAGCCGGCGGTCGATGCCGGTCATCACCGGCAGCATGGTCAGCACGGCCAGCGGCAGCATGGCGTGCACCATGCCGATCATCACGCCGAATTCGTTGTGCAGCATCTCCGGCTGCGGCAGGCCGCCGGCCGCCAGGAGGCCGCCGATGACGCCGGTGCGCCCCAGGATCACCATCCAGGCGAAGGTCTTCACCAGATAGCTGGTCCAGAACGGCACCATCACCGCCAGGATCATCACGCCGCGCTTGCGCTCCGGCAGCTGCGCCAGCCAATAGGCCAGCGGATAGCCCAGCAGCAGCGAGAACAGCGCCGTCAGCCCGGCGATGCGGAAGGTGCCCATCAGCACGCGGAAATAGACGCCGGTGTCGACGATGCGGGCGTAATGCTCCCCCGTCCAGGCGCCGGTGTCGGCGTCCTGCACGCTGAGGCCGAGCAGCCGCAGGACCGGATAGAGGAAGAAGACGGCGAGGAAGGCGATGCCGGGCGCCGCCAGCCAGAGCGGTCCGAAGCGCAGGCGCTGCCTCAGACCGCCCTCGTCGGCGCCGTGCAGGAGAACGGCGCTCATGACACCAGCACCCCGGCGTCGCTGCGCCAGCGCACGGCGACGCGGTTGCCCAGCGGCGGCGGCGACATGCCGCGCCGCAGCCGGACGGTGATGATGGACTGGTCGCCCAGCGCCACCAGCACGCGGGTCTCCGAGCCGGCATAGACGGTGTCGACCACCTGGCCCGACACCTCGTTGTCGCCCTCGCCGTCGAGGTCGAGCTGTTCGGGCCGGACGATCAGCGATGCCTCGCCCTGGCCGGCTGCGGCGCCCACCGCGGCGCTGGCGGCGGCGGTGGCGGGCGACAGGCGGAAGCGCCCGCCGCCGGTCACCAGGATCGGCGCCCCGCCCTCGTCGCGCTGGAGCCGGCCGCGGAAGATGTTCGACACGCCGATGAAGTCGGCGGCGAAGGCGGTCTTCGGCCGGGCATAGATGTCGTGCGGGGTGCCGATCTGCTCGATGCGCGCGTGGTTCATCAGGCAGATGCGGTCGGACATGGCCAGGGCTTCCTCCTGGTCATGGGTGACGTAGATGATGGTGGCGCCGGTCTCGCGGTGCAGCCGCTTGATCTCGTACTGCATGTGCTCGCGCAGCTTCTTGTCGAGCGCCCCCAGCGGCTCGTCCATCAGGATGACGGAGGGCTGGTAGACGAAGCAGCGGGCCAGCGCCACCCGCTGCTGCTGGCCGCCCGACAGCTCCTTGGGGAAGCGGTCGCCGAGATGGCCGAGATGGACCATCTCCAGCGCGTCGCGGACCCGGCGGTCGACATCGGCGCCCGCGATCCCGCGCATGCGCAGGGGAAAGCCGATGTTCTCCGCCACCGTCAGGTGGGGGAACAGGGCGTAATGTTGGAAGACCAGCCCGATGTCGCGCTTGTGGACGGGCGTGCGGGTTTCGTCGCGGCCATCGATCAGGATGCGCCCGCCGTTCGGCTCCACCAGCCCGCAGATCATCTGCAACAGCGTGGTCTTGCCCGAACCGGAGGGGCCCAGGAGGGTCAGGAATTCGCCCGCCGGGACCTCCAGCCGGGTGGGCTGGAGGGCGACGACGGACCCGTAGCTCTTGGTGAGGCCATCGACCAGAAGCTTGCAGGCGGGAGGGGCCGTTCCGTGGGAGGGGAGCATGGCGGCGGGTCTCCTGTGATGGTCGTCAGCCGAGGATCCAGGCGTTGAAGCGTTCGCTCATCTTGGAGCGGTTGGCGCCCCACCAATCCTCGCGGGCGATGGTCATGGTCTTGAGATTCTCGGGGAAGGTGGGCAGGGCCTGCGCCCGCTCCTTCGGGATGTCGTCATAGGCCTTGAGGTTGGTCGGGCCGTAGGCCAGCACCTCGGTGAAGATGGCCTGGCGCTGCGGATCGGCGCAGAACTTGATGAACTTGCGCGCGGCGTCGGCGCGCGGGTTGCCGCGCGGGATGCCCCACCCCTCGATGGAATAGAGCCCCTGGTTCCACGAAATCTTGACCGGCGCGCCGCCGTCGATGGCGGCCTGGGCGCGGGCGTTCCACAGGGCGATCATGTCGACCTCGCCGCTCTGGATCAGCTGGGTGGACTGGGCGCCGCCGGTCCACCAGGCGGCGATGTGCGGGCGGATGCGGTCCAGGCTCTTGTAGGCGCGCTCGACGTCGAGCGGGTAGAGCTTGTCCAGCGGCACGCCGTCGGCCAGCAGCGCCTGCTCCAGCGTGTCGATGGGGTTCTTGCGCAGCGACCGGCGGCCGGGGAACTTCTCGACATTCCAGAAATCGGCCCAGCTCTGCGGCGGGTTGGACGCGAACTTGTCGGTGCGGTAGCCGAGGATGGTCGAGTAGACGTCCGTCCCCATCCATTGGCCGGTCAGCGCATCGGGCATCAGGCCCGGCGCGTCGGCGGCGGCGAAATCCAGCGGTTCCAGCAGGTTCTGGCGGGTCAGGATGTCGCGCGCCGACAGCGTCAGCGTGCAGACGTCCCAGCTGTAGGATCTGGTTTCGACGATTGCCTTGAACTGGGCGGTCGGTTCGGCCTCGCGGGCGACATTGACGACCTTGATGCCGGTGGCCTTCTCGAACGGGTCGTAGAACGCCTTGCGGAAGGCCGGGCTGTAGGGGCCGCCCGGATCGGCCACGGTGATCTGCGAGGTCTGCGCCAGCGCCGGGCCGCTCATCCCGGCCGCCAGAACCGGCGGAAGGGCCGCCGCAACGGCGGTGCCCGCGGCTCCCTTCAGCGCGGTGGAGAGCAGGCCGCGGCGGTCGATGGAGAAACCGTCGTTCTTTCCCATTGTCGTAATCCCTGTTCGCTGGCCGGATCTTGGTGGTCGTCCGGTTGATGGAGGAGCTGTCGGGTGGGTGGGACGGCGGCGAACCGTCCCGTTTTTAAAAGACGGGCCGGAAGGACCGGTCAGGCGGCCGTCTTGCGCGCGGCGCGCTTGGCCAGGAATTCCTCCATCATGCGGGCCGGCTCGCCCGACGCGTAGGCTTCCCGCTGGATGCGCACGCCGGCGGCCAGACAGTCGCGGAACCCGGCCTCGGTCATCTCGCGGAAGCGCTGCTTGTCGAGGCGCATGGCGACCGGCGGCTTGGCGGCCAGTTCACCGGCCAACTCCAGCGCCTCGGCCATCACTCGGTCCTGCGGAACGATGCGGTTGATCAGGCCGATGGCGTGGCATTCCTCCGCGTCCATCAGACGGCCGGTCAGCGTCAGATCCATGGTCCGGGCCAGCCCGATCATCTCCTTCATGATCCAGGGGCCGGTGGTGCTGGCGATGCCGGAATTGATCTCCGGCTGGCCCATGCGCACGCCGGGATGGCCGACGCGCAGGTCGCCCAGCAGCGCCACCTGGAAGGCGGAACCGGCGGCGACGCCGTTCAGCGCCACCACCAGCGCCTTCGACAGGCTGCGCATGCGGTTGTAGAGCCGCTCCCACTCCGCCACCCACTCCTCGGCGCGGTCGGCGTCGAAGCTCTTGGTTTCGTTGAGATCCTGGCCCGCACCGAAGGCGCGGTCGCCGGCACCGGTCAGGATGATCGCCCGGATGGACTCGTCTGCCTCCATATGGTCGAAGGCGACGACCAGATCGTCGCGCATCGCCTTGTTCCAGGCATTCAGCACGTTGGGACGGTTCAGCGTGATGATGCCGACCGGGCCGCGGGTCTCGGTGAGGATGAAGTCGGTCACTGATGCGCTCCTGTCGATGCGGGGGGCCGGTCCGGCCCGGCGAGGTGTTGCCGGCCGCTGAAACCCTCCCGCGGGAATGGGGGATCGAAGGGTGATCGCGAAGCGGTGTATTGAAATGCAATACTTTGTATTGATTAGCTTGGCTTGCTTTCGGTACGCTGTCAACGGTATCTCTCACCGCGCACAGTCAGGACCGACCGACATGGCACCGCGCCGATCCGCCTCCCCAGCGCCCAGGACGGGCGTTCCCGCCGGCACGGACATCGATGCCGGCACCGCCGAAAACCCCGGTTCCGAAAGCCGGACCGGCGACCCGCTGATGGTGATGTCGGTGGACAAGGCGTTCCGCGTGCTGCACGCCTTCGATTCCTCGCGGCCGTCCATGAGCCTGACCCAGGTCGCCGCCGCCGTCGGCATGGACAAGAGTGCGGCGCAGCGCTTCACCTACACGCTGGAGAAGCTGGGCTATCTGCGGAAGGATCCGGTCACCAAGCGGTTCGAGCTGACCGTCCGCAGCCTGGACATCGCGCATCACTATCTGCACAGCAATGCGATGCTGCAGCGCGCGATGCCCTATCTGATGCATCTGAGCAAGACGACGGAAGAGACGATCAACCTGACCATGATGGACGGGACGGAGATCGTCTTCGTGTCGCGCTTCATGAGCCGGCATGTGCTGAACACCGACGTCATCGTCGGCACGCGGATGCCGGCCTATTGCACCGCGCCGGGCATCGCCATCCTGTCGCGCCTGCCGGCGGCGGAGGCGGCGGGACTGGTCGACCGGATGGATTTGAAGCCCTATACGCCCACCACCACCTGGAAGCGCGACGAGCTGCTGGCCAAGATCGCGAAGTCGGCGGTCAGCGGCTATGCCACCGCGTTCGAGGAATTCTATCACGGCGACCTGTCGGTCGCGGCGGCCATCACCGGATCGGGCGGCGTGCCGGTGGGTGCGCTGAACATCGCCGTGTCGCGTGCGCGCTTCACGCCGGAGGAGATGGAGGAGCGCTTCGCCCCGCTGGTGGTGGCGGCGGCCGGCTCGGTCTCGCAGCGCTGATCGGTCCCAAAAAGACGAAGCCGGCCCCGGAATGAACCGGGGCCGGCTTGAGCAACGCGCCGAAAGTCTGACGGTACGGGTTACAGGAAGCCGGTCGAGATCCAGGGAATGGCCGCGACCAGCGCCAGTCCGGCCAGCAGCGCCGCCAGATAGCCCATGATCGGGCGCATGCCCTCGTCCGGATTGACGCGTCCGATGGCCGAGGCGACGTAGAAGCCGACACCGAAGGGCGGGGCGAACAGGCCCAGCCCCATGGCGAGGATCACCACCATCGCATACTGCACCTCATGCACGCCCATCTCGCGGGCGATGGGGAACAGCAGCGGGCCGAACAGCACGATGGCCGGGATGCCTTCCAGCACGCTGCCCAGGACGATGAAGGCGACGATGGACACCGCGAGGAAAGTGAAGGAGCCTCCCGGCAGGCTGGCCATGAAATGGGCCAGATCGGTCGAGAAACCGGAGCGCGTCAGGCACCAGGCCATCCCCGTCGCGGTGCCGATGATGAACAGGATCGCTCCCGACAGGGCCGCGGTCTCGACCAGCATGGGGACCACCCGCCGCCAGTCGAAGCGGCGATAGACCAGCAGCCCGACGGCAACGGCATAGACGATGCCGATGGTCGACACCTCGGTCGCGGTGGCGACGCCCTCGATCACCGCGGTGCGGATCACGAAAGGCAGGGCGAGCGCCGGCAGTGCCACCACCAGGCTTTTGCCCAGCTCGCCGCCGGTCGGCCGGCGCACCCCCGACAGGTCTTCGTTGCGGTAGCGGTGCCGCACGACCAGACACAGCATCACCGCCAGCAGCAGGCCGGGCAGCAGGCCGCCGGTGAAGAGCGCGGCGATGGAGACGCCGGTGACCGACCCGATGGTGATCAGGACGATGCTGGGCGGAATGGTCTCGGTCTGTGCGCCGGTCGCGGCCAGCAGCGCCACCAGATCGCCCGGCTTGGCGCCGCGGTTCTTCATCTCCGGGAACAGCACCGGGGCGACCGCCGCCATGTCGGCGGCCTTCGAACCGGAAATGCCGGAGACCAGATACATCGCACCGATCAGCACATAGGACAGGCCGCCCCGCACATGGCCCAGCAGGTTGGCCAGCACCGCCACCATGGCCCGGGCCATGCCGGTCATCTCGATCAGGAGACCGAGGAAGACGAACAGCGGCACCGACAGCAGGATCAGGTGCGACATGCCCTCGTCCATCCGGCCGACGACGACCAGCAGCGGCACCTTCGTGGTCAAGGCGAGATAGCCGAAGCTGGACAGCCCGAAGGCGAAGGCGATGGGCACGCCGGCGAACACGGAGCCGGCCACCACGACCACGAAGAAGACCAGCAGGTTGAGCTTGCCGAGATCGGCCAGCACCGGCTGGAGAACCGTGAACAGTGCGGCGATCGCCGCCACCGCCGCCAGGGCGCCCGCCACCAGCCGGACATCGCCCACCCGTGCCAGCCGGACCAGGGCGGTCGCGATCATCAACCCAAGACCGGTCGGCAGGGCCGCCGCGCGCCACATGTTCGAGATCTGCAAAGCCGGGGTGGTGATCTCCAGCTCCTCCCAGGCGAACTCGCCGGCCGGCAGGATGACCAGCAGCAGGAAGCAGAGTGCCGCCGCCACCGCGAAGACGTCGAGGAACGCCCGCGCGCGGGGCGATGCCCAACTGACGAAGGCGGTCATCCGCATATGTTCGCCGCGGCGGAAGGCGACGACGACCCCCAGCATCGCCAGCCACAGGAACAGGATCGACGCCAGCTCGTCCGACCAGGTGATCGGCGCGTGGAGCACATAGCGGGCGACGATGCCGGTGAAGAGGATCACCACCTCCGCCGCCACCAGAAGCGCCACCGGCAATTCGGACAGCCAGCCCAGGAGCCGGTCGACCTGCGCCAGCCACGGGCTGGCGCTGTCGGATGGGCCGGCGGTGGACTTGTGATCCACCACCGCCGTCATGTCAGGGCCCCCACCGAGCTTTCCAGGGCGTTCCAGGCCTCCTCGCCGTATTTGGCCTTCCATTCGCCGTAGAAGCCGGACTTGCGCAGGACCTCCCGGAAGGGCGCCGGATCGACCTTGTTGAAGGTCAGCCCCTTCTGCGAGAGCGAGTTTTGCAGCGCCTCGTTCAGGCCGGCGATGTCCTGGCGCTGCTGCTGCGCGCCATCATTCAGGTTGCGGCTGACGATCTGGCGCAGATCCTCGGGCAGCCCCCGCCAGGACCGGCCATTGGTGACGATCCAGGAGCCGTCCCAGACATGGTTGGTGATCGAGCAGAATTTCTGCACCTCGTAGAATTTGGCGGTGTCGGCGACCACCAGCGGATTCTCCTGCCCATCGACCACGCCGGTCTGAAGGGCGGCATAGACCTCGCCCAGGTTGATGCTGGTCGGCGATGCGCCCAGCCCCTTGAAAAGCGACACATAGACCGGGCTGACCGGGACGCGGATCTTGAAGGCCGCGAGGTCGGCCGGCCCGGCGATCGGCTTGGTGGCGGTGGTGATCTGGCGGAAGCCGTTGTCCCAGATCCGTTCGAAGGCGTGGAGGCCGGCCTTGTCGAAGCCCTTGCGGATTACGCCGCCGAGCTGGCCGTCCATCGCCTTCCAGACCGCGTCGTAATCCTTGAACGCGAACCCCATGCCGTTGATCGAGGCCACCGGGACCAGGGTGGACAGGATCAGCCCGCCGGTGCTGAAGAACTCGATGCCGCCGGAGCGGACCTGCGCCAGCAGGTCGCTGTCGCCGCCGAGCTGGCTGTTGGGGAAGACGGCGATGTCGACCTTGCCGTTGGTCTCCTTGCGGATGCGCTCGGCGGCCTCGACGGCGCGGACGTGCAGCGGGTGGCTGGCAGGGAAGCCGTGGCCGAACTTCCAGGCGAATTCCGCGGCATGCGCCTTCGAGATGAAGGGGGCGGCCAGGGGGACGGCCAGAGCGCCCGCCGCGGTGGCGGCCAGAAACTGTCTGCGCTTGATCGTCATGATGGGCTTGATCGTCATGGTGGTTCCCTCCCTTTTTGCGTTTTCCCGTCCGGTTCGGCCACTACCGGCCCGGATGCGGACCCGGACGACGCCCCTCCACCGCCGCGGCGAGGATGCCGCGCACGGCCTCCTCGGTCACCGGTCCGGGGTTGTAGCGGTTGTCGGTCTCGACGGTGATGCGGGCGGCCTCCGCGATCCGGTCGGCGGAGAAGCCGACCTCGGTCAGGCGCGTCGGCAGGCCGACCGTTTCCATCACGTCGAAGATGGCGGCGCCGACATCCGCCACCCCCATGGCGGCGGCAAGCCGGTCCATCGCCTGGGGGGCGAAGGACGCATTGTAGGCCGCGACATGGGGCAGCACCAGCGCATGGGACAACCCGTGCGACACGCCGTAGGTGCCGCCCAGCACATGGGCGACGCCATGCTGGAGGGCGAAGCCGCCGGCCAGCGCCGCACCGGCGAGGTGTGCACCGTAGAGCAGGTCGGCGCGCGCATCCCCATCGTCCGGACGGGCGGCCACCCGCGGCAGCGCGTCCATGATCGCCCGCGCGCCCTCCATCGCCGCCGGCACGATCACCGGGCTGATGGTGGGGGTGTAGATGGCGTCGACGCAATGGGCGAGCGCGTTCATGGCGCTGGCCATGCTGACGTCCACCGGCAGACCGAGCGTCAGCGAGGGATCGTAGACGACGGTGCCGGCCAGCATGCGCAGGCTTTGATGCATCCGCTTGACGCCGTCGATGGTGATCCCGCAGAAGCCGGTCATCTCGGAGCCGGAATAGGTGGTCGGCACGGCGATGATCGGCAGCCCGAGTTCCAGCGCGATGGCCTTGCCCAGACCGATGGAGGCGCCGCCGCCGACACTGACCAGACAGTCGGCGCCCATCTCGCGCGCCTTGGCCCGGCCCCGGATCGCCAGTTCGATGGGCACCTGGGAAATCGCTTCCGGCAGGATGCCGATGCAGCGGCTGCCGAGGCGGTCGGCGACACGCCCGCCCATGGCGCTGCGGCCGGGCGTGGACACGACGAGCGCACGTTTGGCACCCAGCCGCTCCACTTCCCCGTCGATGCGGTCGACCGCGCCCGCCCCGAAAACGACCCGCGACGGCAGCGCGTTGAACACGTCGCCCGGGGTGCTGAATTCTCTCATGATGGAAATCCGTCCGATGAAGCAGGGAAGCAGCGCCTTACCGGTTGCGGCTTACCAATCGACGATGGTGCCGTCGTCCAGGACGGCGGAGGTCGTGTGCATCACCTCCGGCTTGAAGGGATGCTTGGCCGCTTCCGCCTCGTTCACCTCGATGCCGAAGCCGGGAACGTCCGGCACCTCCCAGTGGCTGCCGGTGCGGCGGATCGGCGTCTGCACGACGTCGTCGTACCAGGGCACCGCACCGCTCATCTCCTCCTGGATGACGAAGTTCGGGGTGGAGATGTCGAAATGCAGGGCGGCGACGCCGGCCAGCGGGCCGTTGGGATTGTGGGGCGCGATGCCGATCAGCTCCGCCTCCGCCAGCGCCGCGATCCTTTTCCCTTCCAGCAGGCCGCCGGTGTGGTTCAGGTCGGGCTGGGCGATGTGCACCGCCTTCTGGGCGAAGACCGGCATGAACTCCCTCAAGCCCACCAGCCGCTCGCCCGACGCGATGGGACAGTCGGCCTGCTCGGCGATGCGGCGCAGCGCCTCGGTGTCGCCGGGCTGGACCGGCTCCTCGCAGAACATCGGCCGGTAGGGCTCCAGTTCGCGGATATAGCCCATGGCGGCGGCGATGGAGCCGGGGCGGCCGTGGAAGTCGATCATAATGTCGACGCCGTCGCCCACCGTGTCGCGCAGCGCCTGCATCATCTTGCCGACATGGCGCTGGGCCGGGACCGGGGCGCTGTGGGCACCGTAGGGGATGAACACCACCTTCAGCGCGTCGTAGCCCTTCTCCGTCACCGCGGCGGCGCGCTCCTTCAGCGAGCCGATGTCGAAGGTCTCATACACCGACTTCATCTCGCCGAGACCGAGATGGGTGTAGACCCGCACGCGGTCGCGGACCTTGCCGCCCAGCAGGCGCCAGACCGGCAGGCCGACGCTCTTGCCGAAGATGTCCCACAGCGCATGCTCGATGCCGCTGATCGCCGTGACGCCGACCATGCCCAGCTTGTAATAGCTGAACTTGTTCATCGCGCGGACGCACTGCTCGATGTCGCGCGGGTCGCGGCCCAGCACGGTCGGCTCCAGATCCTCGACGGCGCCGGTGACGGCCCGTGTCTTCCAGTTCAGGCTGGCCTCGCCCCAGCCATACAGGCCGGGCTGGTCGGTCAATACCTTGACGAAGATCCAGTTGCGCATCTCGGCGTTGACGACGAAGGTCTTCACGCCGGTGATCTTGATCGGCACGCCGGCACTGCGGCGGGCGAGGTCCTCGGTGTCTCGGATCATGGGAAGCTCGTGTTCTGGTGGACGGGCCGCGCTGCCGGAGCAGGCGCCCGCACAAGGTTCAGCAGCGGTTCGCCGGTAATCAGCCGGTCGATGTTCCGGGCGATGAAGGCATAGCGGCGTTCGGGCAGCCGGGTGGTCCAGGCCGAGGAATGCGGGGTGCAGACCGCGTTCGGCAGATCCTCGAAGCGGAAGCGCGCGGGCGCCACCCGGTCGTCCGCCCCGGCCGGATAGCCGTACCAGACGTCGAGCACCGCACCGCCGATGGTCCGGCGTTGCAGGGCGCCGTACAGCGCCTCCTCGTCGGCGATGGGCGCGCGCGATACGTTGATCAGCACGCCCGTCGGCTTCATGGCGGCGAGTTCGGCCGCTCCGATCAGCCCGCGCGTCCCGTCGGTCAGCGGGCAGGCGATCACCACGAAATCCGATTGCGCCAGCATCTCCGGCAGGCGGTCCGGCGGCAGGATCGCCTCGGCCAGACCGTCGGGGTCGGCAGCGAACTGGTCCACAGCGAGGATGCGCATGCCGAAGGCCGCCGCCCGCCGGGCAATCGTCCGCCCGATGCGGCCGAAGCCGATCAGCCCCAGGGTCAGACCGTGAATCTCTCCATGCGGCACCCGCGCCCGGTAGACGTCGGACCAAGTGTCGGTGGCGAAGGAGCCGCGCAGGGCGTCGGGGCGGATTTCCCAGTTCAGCATCGCCGCCATGACGAATTCGGCGATGGGAATCTCATGTTCGAAGACGTTGCACAGGCTGGCCCCGGACGGCAGGGAGGCCATGTCGATGCCATCCAGTCCGGCCCCCGGCACATGCAGAAGTCGAAAATCCGGCACGACCCCATCGTTTCGGGAGAAGCGCAAAGACACGACCACGTCATCCGCGGTGATCGCCGAATCGAAGTCGGGCGAGTGGGCGGCCTCACGGGGAAGGGGAATGATCTCGCAGGGTGTCGTCAGGAAAGCGCCGAGCTTGTCCTTGTGATTGGCGGCTTCCCCAATCATGAAGACTTTCATTGGCTTGATCCTCCGTTATGCAAACGATAGGGCCAACGAACTGAGTAGGTCCAACTTTTAAAAATGATCGATTGATAAGGAAAAGTTTTTACTGACCCGCGCCACCGATCCCCGTGACGGAGGAAATTTGCTCAGGAGACCAGTTCGCCGACGGTCGCGGCGACGTCGAGGAATGTCTGGATCGCCGGGGATGTGTCGTCGCTCTGGTAGGCGACCCCGAGCGTCAGATAGGGGGCCGGCCCGTCCAGCGGGCGGTAGACGACACCCGGCCGCGCGAACTGCTGGAGATCGGAGGCGATCAGGCCGATGCCGAAATCGGCGGCGGCCAGCGCGATGATCGACTGGGCCGGTGAGGCTTCGAGGATCAGTTCCGGGCTGAACCCCGCCTGCTGGCACAGGCTGATGATCTCGTCGTACAGGCGCGGACCGATCACCCGCGGGAAGATGATGAAGCGCTGCCTGGACAGATCCTCCAGCCGCAGGCGGGGCCGCTCCGCCAGCGGGTTGCGGTCCGACAGCACGACATTGAAACGGATGCGCGCGATGAGGTGCGACGACAGCGACTGGTCGTCGAGCGGGGGATGGAAGATGCCGACATCGATGGCTCCCGCCCTCAGGGCCTCTTCCTGCTCGGACGTCGTCATGACATGCACGTTCACGCCGAAATTGGGCAAGGCCGTGCGGAACCGGTGCATGATCTCGGGAAAGACGATGTAGAGCGCCGGTGCGGTCATGCCGACCGACAATTGCCCGATCTCGCCGCGGTCGGTCTGGCGTGCGAGCTGCGCCGCCCGATCCATCTGGTTCAGGATCTTCCGGGCCTCGCCCAGGAAGGACTCGCCGGCCCTGGTCAGGGAAACCCGCCGCTTGTTGCGGTGGACCAGCTGGACCTGAAGTTCGTCCTCCAGCTGCCGCAACTGCTGGCTGAGGGCAGGCTGCGTGATGTGGCACCGCGCGGCGGCACGGTGGAAATGCAGCTCCTCGCAGAGCGCGACAAAGAACTGGAGCCTGCGACGATCCATGCTGCGGAGATAATTACATTGGGCCGGCGCTGTAAAGCCGCGATGGACGGTGCGGCGAGCCTGTGCCCGCCACCTGCGGCGGCAGGACGGTGCGCGCATTGCGATAGCCCGTTCCGGTATCCCCTTAAAATCCAATCGAGCCAAACATCTGTTGCACCGGCCAAGATTCGATGATTATAGTGCGAACGATTCTCATTATCGATGAGAGTGATACGCATTCTCTTATATAGCATCCACGTCCGACCGGCTTGGGGGGAACCGCGCTGGTCGCCGGAATCGTGCTGCATCCATCGCAAGGCAGGGGAACCGATACTATGAAACTAGTTCGCGGCACGGCGGACGCCCGTCGCACGACCATTGCGTGTGGCGAGCGGTCCGCCGCGCCTGACGCCCGCAGGTCCGGCCTGCGTCCGGCGGCCGTCGCGGCCGGGCTCGCCGCCGCAGTCCTGGCGGGTGGTGCTTTCCCGGCCCCTGCGGCCCGTGCCCAGACGGCGGCGGCCACCGTCAACGCCGACATTCCCGCCGGTCCGCTGGGCGAGGCGCTGAGCCGCTTCGCCGCGCAGGCGGGCGTGACGGTCCAGGCGGATCCGGCGATGGTCCGGGGCAAGACCTCGCCCGGCCTGAAGGGCGCCACCACGGTGGAGAACGGCCTGCGCCGCCTGCTGGCCGGCAGCGGCCATGGGATCGCGCGCACGGCGTCGGGCTACGCCGTCGTCGCGCAGAGCGCCACGGCCCCAGCTTCTCCCCCGGCGTCTCCCCCGGCCTCGCCCTCTTCCCCGGACAGCACGACCCTGCCGGCCCTCCAGGTGACGGCCAACGCCGGACTGATGACCGGCGGGCTGGTGCAGCCCTATGCCGGGGGGCAGGTCGCGCGCGGCGGGTCGGTCGGCCTGCTCGGCAGCGGCGACGTCATGGACACGCCCTTCAGCACGGTCAACTACACCTCCGACCTGATCGAGAACCAGCAGGCGCGCACCGCGGCGGACACGCTGATCAACGACGCCTCCGTCCGGCTGACCACCGGCAGCAACGGCTTCGACGACACCTTCCAGATCCGCGGCTATGCCGTCGGATCCGGCGATGTCGGCTTCAACGGCATGTACGGCCTGGTGTCGTCCAACCGCGTGCCGGCGCAGATCGTCGAGCGGATCGAGCTGCTGAAGGGCCCCGGCGCGCTGGTCAACGGCATTTCTCCCGGCGGCAGCATCGGCGGCGGCATCAACATCCTCGGCAAACGCGCCGGGGACGACCCGCTGACCCGCGTCACCACCACCTACATGAGCGACGCCAATCTCGGCGTGCATCTGGATGTCGGCCGGCGGTTCGGCGAGACCAAGGAATGGGGCGTCCGCTTCAATGGGCTGATGCGCAACGGCGAGGCGTCGGTCGACGGCGGCAACCTCCGGTCCGGCCTGGGCGCCCTGGCGGTCGATTACCGCGGCGAGCGGCTGCGCTGGTCATTGGACGCCATCAGCCAGCGCGACGACACCGACAATTTCCGGCCCCAGATCAGCATCCTGCCCGCCACCGCCGCCATCCCCTCCCCGCCCGACGCGCGCAGCAACTGGTATCCCGGCACGGTTCTGGTGCAGAAGGACGTCACCGTCGCCTCCAACATCGAGGTCGACCTGACGGACGGCCTGACCGCCTATGCCGGCATCGGCTACCGCAAGGGCGAGAACGACCAGACCTTCCCCAGTTCGACCACCGCGGTGAACGCGCTCGGCAACTTCACGGTCCGCAACGCCTATTACGATTCCTATTCCCGCACGGTCAGCGGCACCGCGGGGGCCCGCTGGCGCTTCGCGACCGGCCCGGTCCACCATCTGCTGAATGTCGGCTACACCGGCTTCAAGCGCGACGAGGGGAACGCCTACATCCAGTCGGCCGGCTCCGCCCTGTCGAACATCTACAACCCGGTGCCGCTGCCGGCCGTCACCGCCGCCCGCACCTCGGCGCGCAAGTCGGCGGAAACCACGCTGACCAGCGTCGCGGTCGCCGACACGCTGTCGGTGCTGGACGACCGGGTGATGCTGACGCTGGGCGCCCGCCGCCAGAAGGTCCATGTCGACAGCTTCAGCACCGCCACCGGCGCCCAAACCGGCACCTACGATGCCAGCGCGACCTCGCCGCTGGCCGGCTTCGTCGTCAAGCCGCTGTCCAATGTCTCCCTCTACGCCAACTATGCCGAGGGGCTGACGCGCGGCACGGTGGTCGGCGCCGGCTACGCCAACACCGGCGCGGTTCTGGCACCCTTCAAGTCGAAGCAGTACGAGGCCGGCGTCAAGGTCGACTGGGGGACCATCACCACCACGGCGGCGGTCTTCCAGCTGACCAAGCCGAACTCGATCCGCACCGCGGCCAACGAGCTGGCCTATGACGGCGAGCAGCGCAACCGCGGCCTGGAGCTGTCGGTCTATGGCGAGATCCTGCCCGGCCTGCGCGGCATGGCCAGCGCCGCCTTCATGGATCCGAAGCTGTCGCGCACCGCCGTCGCCGCGGTGCAGGGCAACGACGCCGCGGGTATACCGGACAAGACGCTGTCGGCCGGGCTGGACTGGGAAACCCCGTGGGTCCAGGGCCTCGCCCTCAACGGGCGGGCGATCTACACCTCGGGCTCCTACCTGACCGACGCCAACACCCTGCGCTTCGACGGCTGGACCCGCTTCGACATCGGCGCGCGCTATGCCACCACGGTCGTCGGCACGCCGGTCACCTTCCGCGCCAATGTCGAGAACCTGTTCGACAAGAACTACTGGCTGACCACCGGCACCTACGTGACCGTCGGCGCGCCGCGCACGGTGCTGCTGTCCGCCTCCGCCGATTTCTGATCCCCACCCCCGATCCAGCCGGAGTGATCATGACCAGACTGTCCATCGCCGTCGTCGCCCTGCTGGGCCTCGCGGCACCCGCCAACGCCCACCAGATCTGGATCGAACAGACCGACGGCCAGAATGCGGTGATCCGCTTCGGCGAGTTCGGCGACAATCTGCGCGAGGCGTCGCCCGGCCTGCTCGACAAGTTCGTCAAGCCGGCCGCCACCCTGGTCTCGGCCAAGGGCGAACGGGCAGTGGAGGCGGCCAAGACCGCCACCGGCTTCGCCCTGCCCTTCAAGGCCGGCGACGGCGAGGCCATCGTCGCCGACGACCCGCTCTATCCCCTCTATCCGGGCAAGGACAACGGGAAGGAGACCGCCAACTGGTACCACCCGTCGGCGCGCCTGATCACCGGCTTCAAGGAGCAGCAGCCGAAGCTGCCCCTGGATCTGGTACCCGCCGGCGAGCCGGGCCGCTTCAAGCTGTTCTTCAAGGGGCAGCCCAAGGCGAAGACCAAGGTGTCGCTGGTGACGCAGTCCGGCTGGGCCAAGGAGGCCTACACCGACGAGCAGGGCGCCGTCGGCTTCGACCTGCCTTGGAAGGGGACCTATGTCGCCGAGGCCAGCTTTACCGACCGCAGCCCCGGCGAGCGTCCGAGCGCCAAGGGTCCGGAACGCTATGACGCCGTGAGCTACGCCACCACGGTCACCTACGTCCATGGCGACGGGCTGGCGCCGCTTCCCGCCGGTCCGGCGGCAGCGCCGCACCAATGATGTCGCCGATCGGTCCTGTCCGCCGCGCCGCACCGCTTGCCTCGCGCATCGTCGCGGCGCTGTTCGGCGGCTATGCGCTGGCGGCGCTCGGCAGCGTGGCGGCGCTGGCATTGCCGCTGAGCAAGCCGCAGGCCGTGCTCACTGGCATGCTGGCGAGCTTCGCGATCTATGCGGCGGCGGTGGTCTGGGTCTTCGCGGCCCGCAGCGCGCTGCGGGCCTGGGCCGGCCTGCTGGCGGCGGCGGCCCCGCTGCTGCTGGTTGCGTGGTCGGTCTGGTGAGGGGAGAGGTCCTGTGAAGACGGACAACGTAAAGCGGGAACGGGAACAGCGTCCCGCCGGCCGCGGCATCCGCCAGAGCATGTCGGGCCTGCACATCTGGGCCGGCCTGCTGATGGGCTGGATCCTGTACGCCATGTTCCTGACCGGAACGGTGTCCTACTTCAAGGACGAGCTGTCGCAATGGATGCGACCGGAGCTGGCGCATCAGGCGGTGCTACCCGATCCGGCCCTGGTCGCCCAGCGCGTCGCCGACGAACTGGCCACCATCGCGCCGGGCAGCCCGCAATGGAGCATGCGCCTGCCGGACGCACGCACCAACAGCGTCTACGCCTTCTGGCGCATGGCGCCCGGCGAGGCGGGAGCGGCGCCCGGCCGCCGCGCCTTCGGGGAGGCCGCGTTCGATCCCGCCACCGGCGGCAAGGTCACCGCGCGCGAAACGCTGGGCGGCGATTTCTTCTACCGCTTCCACTTCCAGTTCCACTACATGCCGGTGCTGTGGGGACGGTGGATCGCCGGGGCGGCGGCGATGTTCATGCTGGTCGCCATCGTCAGCGGCGTCATCACGCACAAGAAGATCTTCATCGATTTCTTCACCTTCCGCGGCGGCAAGGGGCAGCGGTCGTGGCTCGACGCGCACAATGCGCTGTCGGTGTTCGGCCTGCCCTTCCATGCCATGATCACCTACACCGGGCTGGTCACGCTGATGGCGCTCTACATGCCCTGGGGCGAGCGGACGGCGATCGCGACGCAGGCCGAGCGCCAGCAGCTGACCGCCGAGCTGAACGCCTTCATCCAGCCGGGCAAGCCCAGCGGACAGGCGGCCCCGCTCGCCTCGGTCGCCGACATGGTGGGCCAAGCGCAGGAGCGCTGGGGCCAGGACGCTGTCGGCCGCGTCACCGCCACCAATTCCGGCGACAGCACCGCCCGTGTGGCGGTCGCGCGCGGCGAGGCCGGCCGCGTCTCGATGAGCCCGCAGTACATGCTGTTCGACGGCCCGACCGGCCGGCTGCTGGAGACCCGCGAGGGGGTGGGTGCGGCGGCGGAGACGCGCGGCGTGCTGTATGCCCTGCATCTGGGGCGGTTCAGCGACGTGGTGACGCGCTGGCTGTATTTCCTCGTCAGCCTGATGGGCACGGCGATGGTCGGCACCGGTTTGGTAATGTGGACGGTGAAGCGCCGCCAGAAGCTGGCCGATTCCGAGCGGCCCCATATCGGCTTCCGCATCGTCGAGCGGCTGAACATCGCCAGCATCGCCGGACTGTCGGTCGCCATGACGGCCTTCCTCTGGGGCAACCGCCTGCTGCCGGCGGGACTGGCGGACCGGGGGGCCTGGGAGATCCACCTGTTCTTCGCGGTCTGGGCGCTGACGCTGGCGCATGCCGTTCTGCGCCCGGCCAGGACGGCCTGGATCGAACAGCTGTGGGCGGCGGCGGCTCTGCTGGCGCTTCTGCCGGTGCTGAACGCCGTCACGACGGACCGGCCGCTGTGGCACAGCGTGGCCGAGGCCGATTGGGTGTTCGCCGGCATGGATTTGATGTGCCTGTCGCTGGCGGCGCTCCACGCCGTGCTGGCGCTGCGCACCGCCCGCCATCGGCCGAAACCGCGGGCGGTGCCCGCCAAGGGGCGGGGCGGCGTTATCGGCGGCGCGCTGGAGGAGGGGCGGTCATGATGCATCTGCTGTCTTTCGCGCTCTGTCTTGCCGCCTTTGCGGCGCTGGCCCTGGCGACGGAGCGCCAGCAGCACGACCTGTTCGGGCATCCGCTGCCACCGGCCGCGACGCGCCTTCTGCGGATCGCGGGAACGGGTGTCATGCTGCTGGCACTGGGCATCCTGCTGGACTGGCAGGGCTGGGGCCTCGGCCTCGTCATGTTCAGCGGCCACACCAGCCTGGCTGCGGGCGTCGTGTTCTGTGCGGCCATCGGCCTCGCAAGCGCCCGCCGCCGCGGGAAACCGGCCGCTATCTCACCAGCGTCGCGGCGGGTCTGACGAAGCTCTTGCGGCCGCGCTTGAACCCCATCAGGGGCGTGGCTATTCCGCCGAAGGCGTCGGCTTCGTCATCGGCGTCGAGCACGATCAGGTCCGCCTGTCCGCCGACCGCGATGCCGTAATCGGCAATCCGCATCAGGCGGGCGGCGGTGGTAGAGACCATGTCGAGGCAATCGCCGAATCGTTCGGGCCCCAGATGCATGAGGTTCGCATAGAGGTTGCCCATCCGGATCAGCGAACCGTCGCCGAAGGGCGTGAACGGGTTCAGGACATTGTTGGTCGCGACCGAGACGGTGACGCCACCGTCCGCCAGCAGATGGACCGGCGCCACCCCGCGCGGCGCCCGATGCCTCTGATCGCGCCCGTTGAGATAGAGATCCGTCGCCGGCAAGGCCGTCACCGCCACGCCGGCTTCGGCCAGGAGTGCGGTCATCCGCTCCAGCGCCGCATCGTCGATGACGGCAAGCTTGGTGGCATGGCCGACGGCGACCCGCCCCTGCCAGCCCGCCGCCATCGTCCGCCGGCAGATTTCCTCCAGATGCGACCAGCTGGGATCGAGATCGAAATCCAGATGGACATCGAGATCGACGTCATGCGCCACCGCCAGGGCGAAGATCCGCTCCATCTGCAAGGACGGGTCGGCATCGGTGTAGGGACAGCCGCCCAACAGATCGGCCCCCTCCGCCAGGGCCTGGACCAGCAGCCGCTCGACCGCCGGGTCGTGGGTCATCCCCTCCTGCGGGAAGACGCAGATCGACAGGTCGATGGCGAAGGCATAATCGCGCTTGAGCCGCGTCATTGCCTCGAAACTGCGCAGACCGACCAGCGGATCGAGTTCCACATGCGCCCGCATATGCATGGTGCCCTGCGTGACCGCCCGTTCCAGGGTGCGGGCGCCGCGCTGGTAGACATCCTCGGCCGTGAAGGCCCGTTTCAGGCCGGACACCGCGGCAATCGCCCCCTTCAGTCCGCCGCCGGCATCGCGGCAGCGGCAAAGCAGGCAGGATTTGTCGAGATGGATGTGGGTATCCACCAGCCCCGGCAGGACGAGACGCCCGCCGATGTCCTCTTCCAAAGCGGCGGTCCCGGTCAGGTCGGGGCCGATGGCGGCGATCCGTCCCTGCCTGACCGCGATGTCCTGCACGCCCTGCCCTCCCCTGAGCCGGGTGTTGCGCAGGAGAAGATCGAACCTGTGGGTCTGCGGCATCTCGAAATCCGGCGTGTCGTTTGCATGCGAAAATCGCATGCACTTTTGATACCAATATGCCGACACTTACGGAGGTCCAGATGAGTGAGACGACTGAACGCGATCTGCAGGCGGTGAAGGATTATCTGGAGGCATCGATGGCCCCCGATCCGGTGCGCGCGGCCAAATACGTGGCGCCGGGTTTCATCTGCCGCTTCACCGGGCACCGTGTTTTCGACACCCCCAGCGGGCCGACCGGCTTCAACGCCGCCCGCTACAAATGGGTGAAGAAGCGGATCGAGCGCTATGACGTGGTGCCGGGCGAGACGGAAACCATCGTCTACAGCCTGGGCTACCTGTATGGCGCCTGGCCGGACGGCACGCCCTTCGACAACAACCGCTATGTCGACCGCTTCGTTGTGCGGGACGGGCTGATCGTCGAAACCGATGTCTGGAACGACAGCGCCGAATGGATCCTCGATCCCTCCTGCGCCCGCTGAGTTACCGCCGGCCCTGGCGCCCTTATTCGGTGTAGGGCGCCAGGATGTCCATGAGGTCGCGGCTCCTGGCGCCCGAGCTTTGCAGCAGCGCGCGGGAGGCCACGGCCTCCAGATGTTCGTCCATCAGGGCGCAGGCCTTGTCGGCAGGGCCGGTCCGGATCGCCTCGATCAGTTCCAGATGCTCATTCACTGCGCATTCGGACGAATGGGGCCGGCTAAAGACCGCCAGCGACAGGCCGGCGCGGTAACAGATTTCCGTCACATAGCGGATCAGCACGGGCTTGCCGGTCATTTCCGCCAGCCGGACATGGAACTCCGTCGCAAGGCGGATCGAAATCCCCTCGGCGCCATGCCGCGCCTGATGTTCGGCCTCGACGATGGCCGTCAGCTGCTTGACCTGGGCCTCGGTCAGCTTGCCGGCCAGATGGCGGACGACCTGACGCTCCAGGTCGACCCGGATGTCGAAGATGTCGCGCGCATCCTCGAAGGACGGCACGGCGACCACGGCGATGCGGTTGCGGCGCAGATCGACAAGCCCCTCCGCCGCCAGCTGCCCGAGCGCGCTGCGGGCGATGGTCCGGCTGACACCGAAGCGTTCGCCCAGCGAATCCTCGGGCAGCCGGTCTCCCGGCGACAGCGCCCGCTCGATGATCGCGCGGCGCAAGGCCGTGCAGATCGCCGCGACACGGTCGCCTCCGGTTTTCCCTGAACGCTTTTGCTCGCGCTTTTCCTCGGCCATCACCGCCCCCGCCTGCTCCGCCTTCCATAAGCGAGGCCGGTTGGGAATGCAACTCGCCAAGTGCCGCATTTGGATGCAGGGCCATTGGTCACTTGCATAAAATAAGTGCATGCAAAAATTGTATGCACTTTTCATCGCCCAATGCCTGACTTCTCTTCCGGAGAGCTTGGCCCTTCAGGGAAACTGGCGCACCCGTTGCATACAGTTTCAGAGATCCGCCACGAGGTACGCCGCATGTCCCGATCCCAAGCCATCCCGCAAGGCCAGCCGTCCATCGCCCCGGCCATCGCCGTCGAGCTGTCGCAGGCCGCCGTTTCGTTCGGCAAGCCGGGCAAGACGGTCGCAGCCTTGCAGGAGACCAACCTTCGGATCGCCGCGGGTGAATTCGTCGCCCTGGTCGGGCCGTCGGGCTGCGGGAAATCGACGATCCTGCGGCTGACGGCCGGCCTGCTAAACCCGACCCGGGGCGCCGTCATCGTCGGCGGACGCGAGGTGGGGGCCAAGGCGCTGCGCATCGGCATGGCCTTCCAGAATCCGACCATGCTGCCCTGGCTCACCATCGAGCGGAACGTCATGCTGCCGCTGAAGATCGTGCGGCCCTTCCGGTCCGACTATCACGCCAAGCGCAGGACGGAGTTCCGCGACCGGGTGCATGCCCTGCTGGCCGATGTCGGGCTCGACAAATTCGCCAATCATTACCCCTGGCAGCTGTCGGGCGGAATGCTGCAACGCGCGAACCTGTGCCGCGCCCTCATCCATGAACCGAGCCTGCTGCTGCTCGACGAGCCGTTCGGCGCGCTCGACCAGTTCACCCGCGAGGAGCTGTGGGGAACGATGCAATCCCTGTGGCTGAAGCGCAAACCCACCGTCCTGCTGATCACCCACGATCTGAAGGAGGCCGGTTTCCTCGCCTCGCGCATCTGCGTGATGAGCGCCCGCCCCGGCCGCATCATCGACGACAGCGCCGTCGATTTCCCCCGGCCGCGCACGGTCGACATGACCTTCGACGCCGATTTCGTCGCCCTCAACCAGCGCCTGCGCGACCTCATCATCGATGCGCGCAGCGATGCCGCAATCCAGGGAGCCTGAGCCGTGAGCTACGACCTGCGCCGCCGCCTCTGGGCCGCCCTCCTCATCCTCGGCTTCTTCGCGGCCTGGGAGATCCTCTGCCTCGTCCTCCAGGTCTCCGACCTTGTCCTGCCGCGCCCGACCCAGGTCTTCGCGACGCTGGCCGCGCGCTTCGGCATCCTGTGGCCGCATGTGATGCAGACCCTCTGGACCACGATGATCGGCTTCGTCCTGGGCGTCACCGTCGGGGTGGTCATCGGGGCGGCCATCGGCGTCTCGCGCACCGCCTACGACACGGTCTATCCCCTGCTGATCGGTTTCTCCTCGATCCCCAAGGTCGCGGTGGTGCCGATCTTCGTGCTGTGGTTCGGATCGGGCGCGACGCCGGCCATCCTCACGGCCCTCGCGATGTGCTTCTTCCCCATCGTCGTCAACATCGCGACCGGCCTCGCCACCACCGAGCCGGAGTTGGAAGACGTGCTGAAGTCGCTGGGGGCCAGCAGGTTCGACATCCTGTGGAACGTCGGGCTGCCCCGCACCATGCCCTTCTTCTTCGCCTCGCTGAAGATCGCCGTCACCTTCGCCTTCGTCGGCAGCGTGCTGTCCGAAACCGTCGCCTCCAACAAGGGCATTGGCAACGTGATGATGACGGCCTCCTCCAACTTCGACGTGCCGCTGGTCTTCGCCGGCCTCTTCCTGCTCGCCGCCCTCGGCATCCTGCTCTACGTCGCCTTCTCGCTGGTCGAGGCGCGCGTCACCGGCTGGGCCACCCGCCGGCAGGGCTTTGCCTCCGCCTGACCCATCCTTCCGAAACGGAGCCTCCCCATGTTGAAAAAGCTTCTCGCGACGCTTGCGCTCGGCCTTTGCCTGGGCGGGACGGCGTCGGCCGACACCAACATCAAATTCACGCTCGGCTGGAAGACCCAGGGTTCCGACGCGCCGTTCCTGCTGGCGTTGCAGAAGGGCTATTTCAAGGCGGAGGGGCTGAACGTCACCATCGACCAGGGCGAAGGGTCGGCGGCCACCGTGACCCGCATCATGTCGGGCGCCTATGACGCCGGCTTCGGCGACATCAACGCGATCATCCAGAATGCGGCGACCCGTCCCGGCGACGTGCCGGTCATGGTCTATCAGCTCTGGAACAAGCCGCCCTTCGCCATCGTCTCGAAGAAGGCGACCAACATCGCGACGCCCGCCGATCTCGTCGGCAAGAAGCTGGGCGGCGCCCAGGGCACCCCGACCACCCGCCTCGTGACCGTGCTCGGCACGCTCAACAAGGTCGACATGACCAAGGTCGCCATCGAGAACATGGGACCGAACCTGCAAGAGCCGATGCTGATCAAGGGCGACATCGACGGCGCCCTGGTCTTCAACATCACCAGCTGGTTCAACCTGATCAACAACCGCCAGGATCCGGCCAAGGACTACAACTGGCTGCTGTTCGGCGATTTTGGCCTCGACCTCTATTCCAACGGCATGATGGTTTCCCAGAAGCTGATCCGGGAGAACCCGGCCGCCGTCAGCGGCCTCGTCCGCGCCGTCAACAAGGCGGCGGTCGAGATCGGCGGCGATCCTGCCGCCGGGCTGAAGGCGGTCCTGGCCTACGACAATCTGGCCAAGGAGGAGCTTGAGCGCGCCCGCATGATCTTCTCCTACGAGCATCTCATCGTTTCGCCGGAGGTCGACAGGCTCGGCCTCGGCGATGTGGACGATGCCCGCCTCGCCCGCTCCATCGGCATTGTCGTCGAAGGCTATCAGCTGACCGCCACGCCCAAGCCGGAACAGGTCTTCACCCGCCGGTTCCTGCCACCGCCGGCCGACCGCAAGCTTGCCTACAAGACCAACTGACAGCAGGGAACAGGCCCGGCCGGACCGACGGCCGGGTTCCAGCAGAGGGGAAACGAGATGAACGCCGCCCGGCCCGGAATGGTCACCAGCCCGCATCCCCTGGCCTCCGAAGCCGGTGCCGCTATTCTGGCCAGCGGCGGCACCGCCATCGAAGCGGCGGTCGCCATCGCCGCCTGCCTGTCAGTCGTCATGCCGCACTTTTGCGGAATCGGCGGCGACGCTGTCTGGCTGGTGGCGGACCGGCAGGGAGGGCAGCGCTGCTTCCTTGGCATCGGACAGGCGGCGGAAACCCTGCCCGCCTACGACTCTGCCATCCCGCTGCGCGGACCGGCCTCGACGGTCACCTCGGCCTGCGCGGTCGACAGTTGGGGCCATGCCCTTGCCTACAGCGCGGATCGCTGGGGCGGCACCCAACCCTTCGCCGACCTCCTCGCCCCCGCCATCGCCCTGGCCCGGGACGGCTATGTCCCGAGCCGCTCGCAACAGTTTTGGTTCGATTTCCGCCGCGACGAGATCCCGCGGTGGGAAGGCTTCGCGGAGCATTTCAGCGCAGCCCCCGGCGCCCTCTTCAAACAGCCCGGCCTCGTCCGCAGCCTCTCCCTGCTGGCGGAGGACGGTTACCGGTCCTTCTATGACGGGCGGCTCGGCAGGCAGTTGGCGGAAGGGCTGGCCGCCGCCGGCTCCCCTCTCCGTGCCGCGGATCTGGCAGCATCACGGACATGGGACGAGGCTCCCGCCAGCCTGGGCTATCGCGGGCTGACCCTGCTGGCGCCGCCCGCGCCGACGCAGGGGCTTTCCACCCTGGCGATCCTGGGCATCCTCTCCCACTTCGATCTGGCAGCCCTGTCGCCCACCAGCCCGCTGCGTTACCATCTGCTGGTCGAGGCAGTAAAACAGGCTTTCCTGGACCGGCCGCTGATTGCCGATCCGGACTGTGCCGAACCGCCTCCCTGGGATTTCCTCGACCCGCAGCGTCTGGCCGCCAAGGCCGCCGCCATCGATCCGGCACGCGCCCTGCCCTGGCCCCATCCCTACCAGCATGGCGATACGGTCTATTTCGCCGCGGCCGACGAACAGGGGCGCTGCGCGAGCGTCCTGCAAAGCACCTATTTCGACTGGGGCAGCGGTGTCCCGATCGGCGATACCGGCATCCTCTGGCAGAACCGTGGCGCGGCATTCTCGACCGTTCCCGGCGACCGCAACAGGATCGAGCCGGGCAAGCGCCCGTTCTACACCCTCAATCCCGGCATCGCCCTCAAGGACGGGAACCCTCACCTTCTCTACGGCACCCAGGGCGCGGACGGCCAGCCACAGACCCTGTCCGTGCTGCTCAGCGGCCTGATCGACCACGGCATGACGCCCGAGGAGGCGCTCGCCCAGCCCCGCTTCCTGCTGGGCAAGACATTCTCCGACAGCCGCGACAGCCTCAAGATCGAGGCGTCCCTGGGCGAGGCCGCGATGGGGACTCTTGCCGCTCTGGGGCATGAGGTGGCGCCCCTTCCGGCCTTGTCGCCGATCTTCGGCCAGGCGGGCGCCATCAGGCTCACCGATGCCGACGGCTTGAGCGGCGCCCACGATCCGCGCGGCGAAGGCGACGCGATCCGATGCCAGAGGCCTCTGCCGGAGTGACGCACCGTCTCGGCCGGCTCGCCGGATAGACCGCCGGTGCGACCGGCTGCACCTCGCGGCAACAAGAGCCGGTGCACGCGCATGTCACGACGGATTGCCAAGCCGGATTCAGGACCTGAACGATGCTGCCCTCGGCGTCGGAAAGCGCTATGTATTTCAAAAGACTTACCGACGCCACGAGGATGAGGGTGAGGACATGGGCCAGCTGGCCAAACCTGAGGTCGGGAAAGGCCCAGCGGCCACGCTGCCCGACGTGAGGTCGATGCTCGCCTCCGCGGTTGCCCGGCATAAGGCAGGGGATGCTGCCGCCGGCACTCTGTACCGGGCCATTCTGTCCGCCGAGCCGTCGCATGGCGATGTCCTCCACCTGCTTGGCGTGACCGCGTTGCAGGCCGGGGCGGCGGAGGCGGCCAGCCGCTGGCTGCGCCGGGCACTCGTGGTCGACAGGGCGCAGGCCTACTACCGCAACAGCCTGGGTGAGGCCTTCCGCGCACTCGGCCGGCCGGACAAGGCGCGGGAACAATACCGCCTGGCGCTCACGCTCAATCCGGCCTACCCGGAATCGCTGGCCAACCTGCACAGGCAGCCCCTGCCGGGCGACAATGCGCCGGCCCTGCTCGAGCGCTTCTGCCGCCTGCGCCCGGCCACGGCGAGCGAACTCCTGGCCGTTGCCGATTCCCGCCTGCTTGCGGGGCGGCTGGCCGACGCGCGCGCCGCCTATCGGGCGGCAGTGGCGCTGGAGCCGGCAACGGTCCAGGCCTACGTCAACCTCGGCGCGACCGCCTCGCGGGAGAAGAACCATGCGCAGGCCGCGGCCGCCTATCGCCGGGCCCTGCGCCTGTCCCCCGATCATCCGGGGGCATGGAACAACCTCGCCAGTGCCGTATGGGAGTTGAACGACGGCCAGGGTGCCGTCCGCTTCTGCCGCCGATCCGTGGCGCTCAAGCCGGACCATCCCGATCCCTACGCCAACCTCGGCTATGTCCAGCGATCCCAGGCCCGGAACGGCGATGATTTCGCCGAGGCGGCGACGCTGTGCCGGCGAGCCCTGCGGGTCAACCCGTCGCATGTCTCGGCGTTGAACAATCTCGGCATCGTCAACCTCGACCTCGGCCAGTTGGACGAGGCCGAGCGCCTGTTCAACCGGACGCTGGCCGCCGAACCGAAGCACCCGGACGCCCGCTTCAACCTGTCGCTGGCCCTGCTCAAAGCCGGCCGGCTCAAGGAGGGCTGGGACCATTACGAGGCCCGCTGGGAAACCGGCCAGCTCCCGACGGTGAACGGGCAGTTGCGGGCCTGGCAGGGCGAGCCGCTGAACGGCGCCACCATCCTGCTGCATGCCGAGCAGGGACACGGCGACACCCTTCATTTCGTCCGCTACGCCCCGCTGGTCGCGGCGCAGGGCGGTCGCGTGGTGCTGGCGGTGCAGCCGTCGCTGAAGCGGCTGGTCGCCGGCATGCCCGGCGTGGCTGCGGTCCATGCGCTGACGGACCCCTTCCCGAAGCCGGAATTCCATTGCCCGCTGATGAGCCTGCCGCGGCTGCTCGGCACCGAGCTGGGCACGATCCCCGGCGCCATCCCCTACCTCTACCCGCCCGCCGAGGCGATCGGCAAATGGTTGGGCCAGCCCCTGCCGGGCGCCGGGCTGCGGGTCGGGTTGGTGTGGTCGGGAGACCCCCGGCCAGGCCTGCTGCGCGCGAACCTGACGGACCGGCGGCGCAGCATGAGCCTGCACGACCTGGCACCATTGGCCGAGGTGCCGGACCTGCGCTTCGTGAACCTGCAGATGGGCGGGCCGGCGGCGCAGCTGACCGAGCCGCCGGCAGGGATGGACATCCACGACCCGATGGGGGCCATCACCGATTTCGCGGACACGGCGGCCCTGGTGATGCGCCTCGATCTCGTGATCACGGTCGACACCTCGGTCGCCCATCTCGTCGGCGCGCTGGGCAAGCCCGTCTGGGTCATGTCGCGCTACGACGGATGCTGGCGCTGGCTTCAGGACCGCGACGACACGCCCTGGTATCCGACGATGCGGCTTTTCCGCCAGACCGCGCCGGGCGACTGGACGACCGTCATCAGGCGCGTCGCGGACGCCCTGCGTCAGTTGGCTGCATGATCACCCCGCCGGCGTGACGCCCCCGCCGGTTTCCAGGCGCTTCGGCACCGCCCGTGGCGCGGATGGCGGGGCGGAACACCGTCCCGCCCCGCCACGTCCTCCTGTCCCGACCGGCCTCAGCTCAGCCAGAGGCCGCTGTCCGTCGCGGTGATCGTCCGCCCCTCGCGGACGCCGAAGTTCAGATAATGGGCCATCGGGTCCACCTTCGCCGCCGCGACATCCGGGTTGGCCGCCAGATAGGCGCCGGTGTCGATCCACGCCGACGGCGTCCGCCCCTCTTTCCAACCGAAGGCCTCGTAATGGTCATAGGCGCTGTCGATGGTGCCGGCCTGAAGGGCGGCGGCGACGTCGGCGTTGTGCTCCACATACCAGGCCGTGTCGAACAGCGCGTTGGGATCGCGCCCCTCCTTTTCGCCCTTGAGCAGGTAATGCTGGAGGCCGCTGGTGAACAGACCGGCGGCGACCGCCTTGGCGACATCCTCGTTCTGTGACAGGTAGAAGGCCTCGTCCAGCGCCACCGGTTGCAGCCGTCCTTCGGCCGCGCCGTACTGCCGGTAGTGGTCCATGCCGCTGGCGAATTCGCCGCGCGCCACCGCCTGCGCCACATCGGCATTGCGGGCGAGGTACAGCGTCTCGCTGATCTGCGAGGCGCCGGTGTCGCTGATGATGCCCGTGGGCGCGTTGACCAGGACCACACGGTCGTTGAACCGCAGGATCTCCACGCTTTCCAGCCGGTCGACGCCGAGCGTGGCGCTGGCCATCGTCAGCGAGCCATAGGCGCCGTGGGCGATCAGCACGTCGGCGAAGTTCGCCTCCACCCGCACGGCGTCGACGCCTTCGTCGCCGCGCAGCAGATCGTCGCCGGCGCCGCCCGACAGGCGGTCGTAGCCGAGCCCGCCGAAAACCGTGTCGTTTCCGTCGTCGCCATAGAGCAGGTCGCGGCCCTCCCGGCTGCCGATCACGTCGTCGCCGCCGCCGCCGCGCAGCGTGTCGTCCTCGGCGCCCAGGATGATGGTCTGGTTGGCGCTGTCGCCGATCGCCACGTTCGAGCCGGCGCCGCCGCCCACCGTGACCGCGCCGGTGATGACGGCGTAGTCCACGTTGTCGAGGTTCACCACCGTCCCGGCCGGAAGCTGGCGCGCGTCCAGCAGCACGGCCGAGGCCTGACCGGCCGGAGCCGAACCGGTGATGGTGATCGGCGTGGCCGGGGCCTGCCCCGTCGCGACGGTGGGCGTGACATGCCGCAGCGTCACCGTGCTGGTGGACGGCAGCGACTGGGTGAGGCCGGCGTTGGGCACGGTCGCGGTCGTCGGCGCGACGATGCCCAAGGTGCCCAGCTGGCTGGAGAAGGAGTTGGCCAGCTCGCCCAGGGTCAGTCCGGCGGTGGTGCCGGTCGAGGTCATGCCCACGCCGGTCGGCAGGCTGGCCGCCAGCACCGGGGCGACCGCGGTTCCGGCCAGCGGCACGTCCGCCAGGCTGGTCTTGCTGTCCGTGTCGGTCCGGTTCTCCGCGACCGGGGCGATCACCACGGACTCCATCGGACGGCCCATGCCGTCGGTACCCGTCGTCGTCGTCGTCGGCACGCCGTCGATCACGACCGTCGTCGTGGGTGGCGGCGGAGGCGGAGGCGAAGGAGTGGCGTTGACGATGGCCTGCCCGACGAGGCTGGCCATCTCATTGCCCGCCAGATCCGACAAGGCGCTGCCCGACAGGGCTGGATCGTAGCTGAAGGTGACGGTCTGCCCGTGAGACACGGCGGACGCGAGCGTCAGGGTCAGGGTGTCGCTACCCGTACCGGAGACGGCGGTGACGGCGCGGGGCGTGCCGTCGACCGTCACGCTCATGCCGGTGGTCTGATGGGGGCCCGCGGCGAGGCTCACCGCCTCGGCAAAGGTCAGGGTCAGCAGGCTTCCGTTGACGGAGAGCGCCGCCAGGAGCGTCGGCGCCACCGTGTCGATGGTCACCGCGAACCCGCCGGATGCGGACGAGCTGTTGCCGGCCAGATCGACGGCCATGGCGCTCAGCGTGTGGACCCCCTCGCTCAGCGAGGCCGCCGACAGGCTCCAAACCCCGGTCGTCGCGTCGGCCGTGGCCGTTCCGAGGGAAGAGGCCCCCTCGTACAGGGTGATGGTGCTGCCCGCCTCGGCGGTGCCGGCAATCGTCGGCGTTGCGGTGTTGGTCACCGTGCCGGCGCCGGTGGCAAGGCCGAGGCCGGTCGGGGCCGCCACGGCGGTGTCGATGGTGACGATCAGCACGCCGGACGCCGCCGAGGTGTTGCCGGCCGCATCGAAGGCCCTGGCGGTGAGCGTGTGCACCGCGTCGGACAGGGAGGAGGCCCCGATTGTCCAAAGCCCGCCGCCCCCGGCGGTGGCCGTCCCGACGGCGCTTCCGCCATCGTACAGCACGACCCTGTTGCCGGCCTCCGCCGTGCCGACGATGGTCGGCGTGGCGATGTTGGTCAGGTTGTCGGTGCTGCTGGCCCCGCTGTCCGTCGTCAGGTCGAGGGCGCCGGGAGCCGCCGCGACGGTGTCGACGGTCACGATCAGCACGCCGGACGCCGCCGAGGTGTTGCCGGCGGCATCGACCGCACGCACGGTCAGGCTGTGGGCGGCATCGGACAGCGCCGAGGACGGGCTGACCGTCCACAGGCCGCTGCCGTCCACCGTCGCCGAGCCGACGAGAAGGGCGCCGTCGTACAGCTGCACCGTGCTGCCCGCCTCCGCGGTGCCGGTGATCGGCGGCGTGGCGTTGTTCGTCAGGGTGTCGTCGTCGTTGGCGAGGTCGAGGTTGCCCGGCGCCGTGGGCGCCGTGGTGTCGATGCTGACGATGAAGGGCGCCGACAGCGGCGATTCGACCCCGTCGGGGTCCGTGGCGGTGGCGGTGAAGGTGTAGCTCGACCCGCTCAGGCTTGCGGCCGCGATCGACCAGCGGCCGCTTCCGTCCGCGGTCCCCGTCCCGACGACGGTGATGAAGTCGTACAGCGTCACCACGCTGTTCGCCACCGCCGACCCCGTGATGGTCGGGGTGCGGACGTTGGTCAGCCGGTCGGCCTGGACGCCGCTGTCGGAGGCCGGGGCCAACCCGAGATCCGTCGGGGCGGTGCTTTCCGGCGTGATGGTCAGCGCCAGGCCGCTGCTTGCCGACGAGGTGTTGCCCGCCGCGTCCACGGCCCTGACGGTCATGGTCTGGGCGCCGAGGCTCAGCGTCGAGATGCCCCCCGACCAGTTCCCGGACCCATCCGCGTCGGTCTCGCCGACCAGCGTGCCGTTGGCGTACAGCAGGATATGCGCGTTCGCCTCGGCGTTGCCGGTCAGCACCGGTTGCCGGACGTTGGTCACGAGGTTGTTGAGACGGCCGCTGTTGCTGTCGTCACTCAGCACCGGGGTGGCGGGTGCCGACGGCGCGGTCGTGTCGATGGTCACCGCCAGCCCCGAGGCGGAGGTGGCCGTATTCCCGGCGCGGTCGACCGTCGTGACCGAAAGCTGACGCAGGCCGGAGTTCAGCGTCGTCGAGGTGATCGTCCAGGCGCCGGTGCCGTCGGCCGTCGTGGTGCCCACCGCGACGTTGCCGTCGTACAGCGTGACCACGCTGTCCGCCTCGACCATGCCGATGAGCGTCGGCGTGGTGTCGTTGGTCAGCAGGTCGTCGCGCCCGCTGCCGGTGTCGGACGCCTGGGCCAGCAGCATCGAGCGGACCGGCGTCACGACATCGATGGTCACCAGCGGAGCGGACGGACCTGCGGTGTTGCTGTTCGCGCCGGGCGCCACCGCCGTCAAGGTATAGTCGGCCACGCCCAGGTCGCTTGCCAGCAGGGTCCACAGGCCGTTGCCGTCGGCCGTCGCCGACCCGAAGAAGGTGATGCCCTCCCCGGCGGGGTTCACGCCCTCGTAGAGCTGAACGACGCTGTTGGCGCCCGCGCTGCCGCTCACCCGCATGATCGAGCGGACGGCCGTCGTCAGGTCGATGGTCACGACCAGCTCGCCGGAGGCGTTGCTGGTGTTCCCGGCCAAATCCGTCGCCCGCACGGTGAGGGTGTGCGCACCCTCCGTCAAGGCGCCGGCCGTCACCGACCAGCGGCCGTCGCCGCCGGCGGTTCCCAGCCCGACGAAGACGCTGCCGTCATACAGGGTGATGACGCTGTTGGCCTCGGCGCTTCCGCTCACCGTCGGCGTGCTGTCGGAGGTCAGCCGGTCGCTGTTCGAGCTGCCGAGGTCGGAGCCCGCCGTCAGAACCGGCGTGGTCGGAACGTCCGCCACCGTGTCGATGGTGACGATGAGCACACCGGCGGCGCTGGTGTTGCCCGCCACATCGACGGCGGTCGCGGTCAGCGAGTGCGTGCCGTTGGAAAGCGTCGAGGCCACGTCGATGGACCAGACGCCGGACCCGTCGGCGGTGGCGGTGCCGATGTTCAGGCCGCTGACGTCGTCGTGCAGCGTGACGACGCTGTTCGCCTCGGCGACGCCCAGGATCGTGGGCGTGGCGACCTTCGTGATGCGGTCGTTCGCCAGCGCACCGCTGTCGGAGCCGGTGCCGAGGCTCAGCCCCGTCGGCGTCGCCGAGGTGAGATCGATGGTGATGACGAGCGGAGCCGAGGCCGCGCCGGTGTTGCCCGCCACATCCCGGGAAATGACGGTCAGGCTATGCGTGCCCTCGCTCAGCGACGCCGAGGCCATCGTCCAGGCGCCGGTGCCGTCGGAAGTCGAGCTGTTCAGAAGGGTGGCGCCGTCATACAGCATGACCACGCTGCCCGGCTCCGCCGTCCCGGTCAGGACCGGCGTCGTGCTGTTGGTCACGAGGTCGGCGGTCGAGCCGCTGTTGGAGCCCGCCGTCAAGGCGATGGACGAGGGCTGGGGTGCCGCGGTGTCGATGGTGACGAGCAGGACGGCCGAGGCGGCGCTGGTGTTGCCGAACTGGTCGACGGTCGTCGCCGTCAGGGTGCGCTCGCCGTCCGCCAGGCCGATCGCCTGCACCGTCCAGTTGCCGTCGAGACCAGCGGTCGACATGCCGACCAGGGCCGAGCCGTCATACAGCATGACGACGTTGGAGGCTTCGGCCGTGCCGCGGATCGTCGGCGACGCGACGTTGGTCACGCGGTCGGTTGCGCTGCTGCCGGAATCGGTCGCCAGGGTGAGACCGCTTGGCGCGGCGGCCTGCGTGTCGACGGTGACGACCAGCGCGGCGGAAAGGCCGCTGGTGTTGTCGGTGACGTCCACGGCTCTGGCCGTGAAGGTGTGGGCGCCGTCGGCCAGCGTCGGCGTGGTGAAGGACCAGGTGCCGAGCCCGCTTGCCGTGACCGTCCCGACGGAGACGGCGTTGTCGTAGAGCGTGACGATGCTGCCGGCTTCGGCGGTGCCGGTGATGACCGGTGCGGTGACGTTCGTCTTGTTGTCCGCCGTGTCGCGGCCGCTGTCCGATCCGGTGGCGAGGGCCAGCCCGCCGGGTATGTCGGCGGTGAGATCGATGGTCACCGTGAGGCCGTTGACGCCCGCGTTCCCCGCATTGTCGAACGAGGAGATTCCGAAGTTGTAGACCCCCGCGGCCAGGGAACTCGACGGGGTGAAGCTCCAGGCGCCGGTCATGGCGTCCGCCACCACCGTCCCGATGGCTTGGGCGGTTCCCCCGTTGAACGCGCTGGTGATCGTGACGATCCGGCCGGCGCCGAGCGTGTCCGTTCCCACGATGCCGCTGAGCGTCGGCATGGTGTCGGAGGTGATCCGGTCGCTGTTGGAAGACCCGGTGTCCGACGACGGGGCAAGCGCAATCGAGACCGCATCCGGCTCGGTGTCGATGGTGAAGTTCAGCGAAGCGGAGGCGGAACTGGTGTTGCCCGCCACATCGACAATCGTGGCGAACAGCGAATGCGCCGTTCCGGTGCCGCCCGCCAGGACGGAACTGGTGATCGACCAGGCGCCCGTGCTGTCGGCGGTGCCGGTGCCGAGCACCGTCGATCCTTCCAGCAGGGTGACGACGCTCCCCGCCTCCGCCCGGCCGGTGATCGTCGGGGTGGTGGCGGAGGTCAGGTTGTCGCCCACGAGTCCGGTATCGGAGGCGGCAGCCAGGGCAAGCCCCGTCGGGGCCGCCGCCGTGGTGTCGATCGTGACCGTCAGCGCCGCGGAGGCGGCGCCGGTGTTGCCGGCCAGGTCGAGCGCGACTGCGGACAGCGTGTGCGTCCCGTCGGTCAGCGACGGGGTGGTGATCGACCAGGCACCGCTGCCGTTGGCCGTCACGGTGCCGAGACTGGTCGTACCGTCATACAGCGTGACGAGGCTGTTCGCCTCGGCGGTGCCGGTGATGGTCGGGGCGGAGACCGAGGTGATGCGGTCCGCCGTGGAACCGCTGTTCGAGCCGGCGCTGAGCGACGGGGTTCCCGGCGCGGCGGGCGCCGTGGTGTCCACGGTGATGGTCAGCGCCGCGGACGGATCGCTGGTGTTGCCGGCGACGTCGACCATCCGGGCCGACAGCGTGTGCGCCCCCGCGCCGAGCCCGCTGGCGGCGATGGTCCAGAGGCCCGACCCGTCGGCCGTGCCGGACCCGACGAGGCTGGCGCCGTCGTAGAGCCGGACGAGGCCGTTCGCCTCGGCAGTGCCGGTGAGGGTCGGCGAACCGGTGTTGATCAGCCGGTCGGTGTTGGAGGCGCCGCTGTCGACGACGAGCGACGGGGTCCCCGGCGCCGCCGCCGAGGTGTCGATGGTGATGACCAGCCCGGCGGAGGCCACCGAACTGTTGCCGGCGCCGTCGACCGCACGGGCGGTGAGGGTGCGGGTGCCCGGAACCAGGGTGCCGGTGGCAATCGACCAGACGCCCAGCCCGTTCACGGTGGCGGAGCCGTAGCTCACGCTGCCGTCGTAAAGGGTGACGACGCTGCCCGCTTCGCCGGTGCCGGTGATCGTCGGGTTGACGATGCTGGTGATGCCGTCCGTGCTGGAGCTTCCGCTGTCGTAGGCGGCGGCCAGCACCGGGGTGCCGGGCGCCGCCTGGACGGTGTCGATGGTGACGTTCAGCGGCGAACTGGCGGCGCTGGTGTTGCCGGCGGCGTCGGTCGCCTTCACCGTCAGCGTGTTCACGCCGCCGGCCAGCGACGCGGCGGTAATGGTCCAGCCCCCGCCGCCGCCGGCGGTCGCCGTGCCGACGGCCGTGGTGCCGCTGTAGAGGACGACTGTGCTGTTGGCCTCGGCCGAGCCGGACAGCGTCGGGGTCGCGACGTTGGTGAGGCGGTCGGTGTTCGACGTCCCGCTGTCGGAGGCGGATGCGAGCGTGATGCCGGTCGGCGCGTTCGGCACGACCGTGTCGATGGTGATCACCACCGCCGAGGACAGGACGCTGGTGTTGCCGGCGGCGTCCATGCCGCGTGCGGTCAGCGTGTGCGGACCGTTGCCCATCTGGCTGCTGGTGATGGTCCACAGGCCGGCGCCGTCGGCGGTCGTCGTTCCGCGCAGCGTGCCGCCTTCGTAAAGCGAGACGAACCCGCCGGCCTCCGTCGTGCCCGTGAAATCGGGCGTGGAGTCGTTCGTCGTCCAATCGCCGGTGACCCCGGTGTCGCTTGCGGCCGACAGGCCCAGCGAGGGCACCGCCGCAACCGTGTCGATGGTGACGACGAGAGCCGCGGAGGTCGAGCGGTTCCCGGCGAGGTCGGTCGCCTCGGCGGTCAGGCTGTGGTTGCCCGCCGCCAGCGAGGGCGACAGCAACGACCAGCCGCCGAGGCTGTCGGCGACGACCGTGCCGAACGCGGTCGCGCCGTCGTACAGGACGACGGTGCTGCCCGCCTCGGCCGTGCCGCTCAGCGGCAGGACGGTGTTGTTGGTGACATGATCGCTGTTCGAAATGCCGCTGTCGGACGCAACGGCCATGAGCAGGCTGGGCTGCGGGGTGGACAGGTCGACCGACAGGACAAGGCTGCTCGACACCGTGGAGGTGTTGCCGGCGCGGTCGACGCTGAGCGCCGTCAGGGAATGGGTGCCCTGCGACAGGGAGTTCGTGGTGAGGGAGAAGGCGCCGGTCGCGTCCGCCGTCGCCGAGCCGACGCTGACGTTGCCTTCATACAGGGTGACGACGCTGAAGCTCTCCGCCGTGCCGACAATCGTCGGCGTGGCAAGCTTGGTCAGCCCGTCGGTGTCGGACACCCCGGTGTCGTCCCCGGCCGCCAGGGCCAGGTTCGACATCGTGAGATTCTCGGTGTCGATGGTGACGATCAGCGGAGCGGACGCCGCGGCGGTGCTGTTGCCGGCCAGATCGGTGACGCGGGCGGTCAGCGTGTGGCTGCCGCTGATGAGCGTCCCCGTGGTCACCGTCCAGTTCCCCGAACCGTCGGCGGTTCCCGTGCCGACGAGCGTGGCGCCGGCGTAGAGGGTGATGACGCTGTACGCCTCGGCGCTTCCGCTCACCGTGGGCGTGGTGTCGTTGGTGAGCCGGTCGTTGGCGATGCCGCTGTCGGACCCGGCGGTCAGGCTGGGCGCCGACGACGGCAGGACGGTGAGGTCGACGTTGACGATCAGGGCCGCCGCCACGACCGCCGTGTTGCCGGCCGGATCCACGGCGTGGGCCGACAGCGTGTGCAGCCCCTCGGCCAGCGTCGGGCTGGCGACCGACCATTTGCCGAGGCTGTCCACCGTCGCGCTGCCCAGCAGGGTGTTTCCGTTGGCGTCGTAGAGCGTGACGATGCTGCCGGCCTGGGCGGTGCCGGTGATGACCGGCACCGTCACCGACGTGACCGCGTCGTTGCCGACCCGGCCGCTGTCGGTGGCCGCCGTCAAAGCAAAAGCACCCGGAGTCGGAGGCGTGGTGTCGATGGTCAGCAGAAGCGAAGCCGAGGCGCTGCTGGTGTTGCCGGCGTCGTCCACGGAGCGGACGGTCAGCGTGTTGACGCCGTCGGCGAGCCTGCCGGCGGTAATCGTCCAGGCGCCCGTTCCGTCGGCGGTGGCCGTTCCGACGCTGATACCGCCGCTGTAGAGGTGGACGGTGCTGAGCGCCTCCGCCGTGCCGGTCACGGTCGGCGTGGCGACCGATGTGAGGAGATCGCCCGCCGTGCTGCTGTCAGAGGCCGGGTCCAGCACCGGCGCGGACGGCGCGTCGGGGGCGACGGCATCGATGGTGATGACCAGCGGGGCCGAAGCGGCGGCCGTGTTGTTGCCGGCGGCGTCGACGACACGCGCCGTGATGGTGTGCGACCCGTTGCTCAGCGGCGTCTCGATGGAATAGACGCCGGCGCCATCGGCCGTGCCCATGCCGACGAAATTGCCGCCGTCGTACAGCGACACCACCGCGCCGCTCTCCACCGTGCCGGTGAAGGTGGGCGCGAGCAGGCGGGTCTTCCCGTCGCCCGACACGCCGGTGTCCGACGCGGCGGCCAGGGCCGGCGCGCCGGGCGCATCCACGGTCAGGTCGACCGTCACTACCAAGGTGCCGGCGCCGCTCGACGTGTTGCCACTGGGGTCCACCGCGGTGGCGGTGAGGGTGTGCGTCCCCTCGGCGAACCCGCTTCCGGTGTAGGACCAGGCGCCGTTGCCGTCGGCGACCAGCGTCGCCAGCGGCGTCAGGCTGCCGGCCAAGCCGTCGTAGAGCGTGACGGTGCTGTTCGCCTCGGCGGAACCGGCCAACGACAGCGTCGTGGCGTTGGTGATGCGGTCCGTGGCGCTGTAGCCGGTGTCCGACGCGGCGGTCAGGGCCATGGCGCCCGGAGCCGGGGTGGACAGGTCGATGGTGACGGTCAGCGCCGCGGAGGCGGCTCCGGTGTTGCCCGCCGCGTCGATGGCCCGCGCCGTCAGCGTATGCCCGCCCTCGGCGAGCGTGCCCGTCCCGATGGTCCAGGCCCCGCCCGTCGCCACCTGCGTGCCCAGCGCGGTGGCGCCGTCGTACAGGACGACGGTGGCGCCGGCCTCCGCCGTTCCGGTGACGGTCTGCGTCTGGATGTTGGTGAGGCGATCGCTGTTCGAAACGCCGCTGTCGTCGGCCGGGTCGGTCGACAGCCCGCCCGGTGCGTCGGGCGCCGTCGTGTCGACGGTGACCACGAAGGCCGAGGAGGCGTTGCTGGTGTTGCCGACGACGTCCACGACGCGCGCGGTCAGGCTGTGCGTGCCGTTGCCGAGCGCGGAGGTGGTCACCGACCAGTTGCCGCTGCCGTCCACGGTGGCGGTGCCGACGAGGTTGGCGCCGTTGTACAGCGAGACGGTGCCGTTGGCCTCCGCCGTCCCGGTGATGGTCGGGGCCAGGACGCTGGTGATCGCGTCGCCCGCCAGGCCCGTGTCGGATCCGGTCGCCAGGGCGAGGCCGGTCGGAGCGTCGGCGGTGCGGTCGATGGTGACGACAAGGCCGCTGGAGGCGGCGCCGGTGTTGCCGGCGATGTCCACCGCGCGGGCGGTGAGCGTGTGGATGCCGGCCGCCAGCGAGCCCGTGCTGAGCGACCATATTCCGCCGTCGGAGGCGGTGGCGGTGCCGAGCGCCGTGGTCCCGTCGCTGCCATACAGGGTGACGACACTGCGCGCCTCGGCGGTGCCGGTGACGGTGACGGCGTCGAGGTTGGTGATGCGGTCGGTGTCGACCGAGCCGCTGTCCGATCCGGCCTGCAGCGCCAGCGCACCCGGCTGATCGGGCGCCGTCGTGTCGATGGTGACCGTCAGGCCCGCGGAGGTGAGGACCGTCCCATAGGCATCGATCCTGGCATAAAGCGTGTGCGCGCTTCCGGTCGCCAGCGTGCCGGTGGAGGCAACGGTCCACACGCCGCTGCCATCGGCCGTGCCGGTGCCGATCAACGTCAGGCCGCTGTAGAGGGACACCGTCGCGCCCGCGAGCGCGGTTCCCGTAAGGATCGGCGAGACCACGTTGGTGATCCCGTCGTTGGGCACGCCGGAATCGGAGGCGAGCTGGAGGCCGCCGGGCACGCCGATGCGCCCGGTCACCGAAAGCGGCGTGGTCGTGACGGTTTCGTTGCCGGCCGCGTCCAGCGCGCGCGCGGTCATCGTGTAGGTGCCGCCACCGAGTTCCGGCGTGGTGATCGACCACAGGCCGCTGTTGCCGACGGTCACGACCCCGAGCACCGCCGCCCCGACGGCGGAGCCGTCATACAGGGTGACGACGCTGTTGGCCTCGGCGGTGCCCGACAGGATCGGGGTGAACTGGCCCGAAGGCCCGGCCGTGTCCGCCGTCGGTACCGACAATCCCGGCCCGGTGCGGTCGATGCTGACGACCAGACCGGCGGACAGCTGGCTGGTGTTGCCGGCCACGTCCACGGCGCTGGCGGTCAGGGTGTGGTCGCCCTCGCCGAGGCCGGTGATCGTGGCGGACCAGTGGCCGGAACCGTCGGCCGTCGCGCTGACGCTCGAACCGCCGCCATAAAGCGTGACGGTGGCGCCGGCCTCCGCCGTGCCGGTGATGGTGGGGGCCAGCGCATTGGTCAGGGCGTCGGCCTGGCTGCCGCTGTTGGTGGCGCCGCTCAGCGCCAGGGCGCCCGGCGTGGCCGAGGTCTGGTCGATCGTGATGGCGAGGGCGGCGGAGGCGGCGCCCGTGTTGCCGGCGGTGTCCACCGCCCGCGCAGTCAGCGTGTGAGCCCCATCCCCCAGGCTGGCGGAGGTGACCGTCCAGGCGCCGGTGGCGAGGTCCGCCGTGCCCGTCCCGAGCAGGACGTTGCCCTCATACAGCCGCACGGTGCTGCCGGCCTCGGCCGTGCCCGTGATCGCCGGCGTGGCGATCCGGGTCCGGTTGTCGTTCGGCGTGCCGCTGTCGGAGTTCAGCAGCAGTCCGCCCGGAGCGTTCGGCGCCGTCAGGTCGATGGTGACGACAAGGCCGCCGCTCGCGGCGGAGGTGTTGCCGGCCGGATCGACGGCGCGGGCGGTCAGGGTGTGGATGTCGCCGGTCAGCGCGGACGAGGCGACCGTCCAGCTGCCGTCGGCCCCCGCCGTGGCCTGGCCGAGCAGGGTGTTGCCTTCGTAGAGAAGGACGATGCTGGACGCCTCGGCCGTCCCGGTGACCGAGGGCGTCGTGAGGTTCGTCCGTGAATCGCCGGTGACGCCGGTGTCCGACGCCGCCGCCAGGGCCAGGCCGGTCGGGGCGGACGCGCTGGTGTCCACCGTGACGGTGAAGGCGGTGGAGGGGAGGCTGGTGTTCCCCGCGGCATCGACGGCCCTGGCCGTCAGCGTGTGGGCGCCGGCAGCGAGGCCGCTGGTGGCGATTTCCCAGTTGCCCTGGCCGTTGGCCGTCGCGGTGCCGAGTGCCACGGCGCCGTCGTAGAGCGTCACGGTGCTGCCGGCCGCCGCCGTGCCGGCGACGGTGGGCGAGACGAGGTTGGTGAGGCCGTCGGTCGTGCTGCTGCCGGTGTCGGTGGCGGCGGTCAGCTTCAGACCGCCCGGCGCGTCCGCCGTGGTGTCGATGGTGACGGTCAGGCTCGCCACGCCGTCCCGCGTGTTGCCGGCGGCATCGCGCGAGCGGGTGGAGAAGGACCAGCTGCCGTCCGCGAGGGCGCTGCCGGCGGTCACGGTCCAGGCGCCGGACCCGTCGGCGGTGCCCGTTCCCACCACGCTGCCGGAGACCAGCAGATCGATGACGCTGTTCGCCTCGGCCGTGCCGGTGAAGGTCGGCGTCCTGACGTTCGTCAGCCGGTCCGAGGAGGAGTTGCCGCTGTCCGAGGCCGCCGTCAGCGATGGGGCGGAGGGAGCGGCCGGAGGCGTGGTGTCGATGGTGACGACGAACGGGCTCGAGGCGGTGCTGCTGTTGCCCGCCAGATCGACCGCACGCGCGGCGAGGGTGTGCGCGCCGTCGCCCAGCGCGCCCAGCGTCATCCGCCAGACGCCGCTTCCGTCGGCGGTCGCATTGCCGAGAAGGGTGGTGGAGTCCTTGTACAGGCTTACGACGGCATTGGCCTCGGCCGTGCCGCCGATGACCGGGGTGTTGATGGCGGTGAGGTTGTCGCCCGCAATCCCGGTATCGCTCGCCGTCGCCAGGGCCAGGCCGGTCGGGGCCGCCACCGTGGTGTCCACCGTGAGCGCGAGGCCGGCCGAGGCGGCGCTCGTGTTGCCGGCCGTGTCCACCGCGCGGGCGGTCAGGGTGTGACCGCCTTGGGAAACCGCGGAGGTGGTGATCGACCAGGCGCCGACGCCGCTGGCGGTCGTCGTTCCGACGCTCACCCCGTCGAGATAGAGGGTGACCGTGCTGCCCGCCTCGGCCGTGCCCGTCACGGTCGGCGTCGTGACGTTGGTGACACCGTCGGCGGAGGAGCGGCCGCTGTCCGATCCCGGCGTGAAGGCCAGGGTCGGCGCGGTCGGCGCCGTCGCGTCGATGGTCAGCAGAAACTCGGCCGACGCCGCGCTCTCCATGCCGGAGGAGACGGTCTTCGCCGTGATCGTCCAGGTGCCGTCGGCGAGCGCCGTGGTCGCCGTGACCGCCCATTGGCCGGTCCCGTCGGCGGTCCCGCTGCCCAGCAGCGTGGTCCCGTTGCCGTAGAGATTGACGACGCTTCCCGCGGCGGCCGTGCCGGTCAGGGTCGGCAGGGTCGCGTTCGTCTTGTCGTCGCCCGGCGTGCCGCTGTCCGACCCAACGCTGAGAGCGGGGGCCGAGGGCGCGGTCACCGCGACCGGAAAGACCAGGAAGCGGTCGGCGTTGCCGATGTCCATGGCCTGACCGCCCACGAAGACGGTGTCGATCCCGGACACATAGACCGTGCCGGCGGTTTCGGTCAGCCACACCACGTCGTTGCCGGCGCCGCCGATCAGCGTCTCGACCGACGACACCATCATGGTCGTGCCATTATTGGCATTGGCGCTGATGCCGGTCACGGACACGACGTCGTTGCCGGCGCCGCCGATCAGCGTTTCCAGGGCGGAGACCTTGACCGTGTTGCCGCCGTTGCCCAGCAGCACCGTTTCGGTGCCTCCCTTTCCGATGATCGCCTCGATTGCCGAGACGCTCATCGTGATGCCGGTGTTGCCGAGCACCATGAGCATGTCTTCGCCGGTGGTGCCGACGATCGTCTCGAGCGCCTCCACCTGCATGGTGTTGCCGACGGTGTTCCAGGCGATGGGGCCGTCGCCGATGATCGGCGTCCCATCCCGGAACGTCATGTTGACGACGTCATTGCCGCTGCCGCCGATCAGCGTGTTGAGGCTGGCGACCGTGACGGTGGTGCCGACGTCCAGAAGGATGGCGGCATTGCGGGAGCCGGTTCCACCGACGATGGTGTCGATCATCGACACGGCGGTGGTGCCGCCGCCCGTCGTCAGGTTGATCGTGCCGGTCTTGTAGCCCATCGTGAAGACGTCGACGGCGCTGCTGCCGATCAGCGTCTCGACGTAGCTGACACCGATCGTGCCCCCCGCGCTGTCGAGCACGACGACGTCCCCGGCTTTGGAGGCGTTGCCGAGGAACATCTCGATGTTCTTCACCTGGACGGTGTTGCTGCCGCCGCCGATGGTCGCGACGAGATCCAGGCCCGAGGTCCCGATCAGCGTCTCGACCGCCGTTACGGCGACGGTGGTTCCCACCTGGCCATCGGCACCGAAACTGATAACGTCCTTGCCGGCGCTGCCGACGATCGATTTGAGATAGGCCACCGACATCGTGTTGCCGGCGTCGTTCGTCAGAACGATCAGGTTGGTGCCGGTGGCGGCACCGATGAAGGTCTCCACCGACTCCACCGCCATGGTGGTGCCGGTCGAGGTGCCGACGACCCGGTCGTAACCGCCGCTGCCGATCAGCGTTTCCAACCCCGAGACGGTGATGGTGTTGCCGCCCGCGCCCGCCAGCAGGATGACGTCCTTCTTGCCGGTGCCCGGAGCATTTTTGCCGCCGGTGATGTGGTCCAGGTTGGTGACCGCGATGGTATGACCCTGGGAATTCAGCACCACGCCGCGCGTGCCGAACCCCTTGATCCCGGACCAGGTCTCCGTTGAGGAGAAGATGTGGTCCGTACCAGTGGTCAGGGTCAGAGTTGCACCGGCAGCCATACCAATCCCCATCTAGAGGCTTCCCGGAAGGAAGCTTGACGATCGCGGTCCAAGGGCTGGTATCGCGCCAACCACTGGCGCAGCCCGAAAACGCCCGCTTTTGACAAAGACGGACGATCACAACCTAAGGGGATATTTTTCAAGAAGTCCAAAGTCAAAATCGGTCGATTTGTGACAAAGCCGGTTGCAGATAAGTTCTTAAAATTGATTAATGAAAAATTAACAACAACACTCTACGGAAAATCCATAATAAAAAATAGAACAACTTTCGCCTCTCCAATCATATTTATTATGAGCCATCCAATAATATTGCCAGACGCTGGCATGGAAACATGCAAATTTGAGAGCGATTTCATAAAAATAACCAGCAGCAGAAGAGGCAAGAGTTAGATAATTTCAAGAAATGGATACAAACGTACAGTCGTAATGTTGAGATGTTGCCCGTCGCCGTCGCGATTGAGTGAGGACGGCGATGTCCGCTCCGCTGGGGAGGTCGCCGATGCATGCCTTCCGCAACAGCCGCCGCCACCCCACGCCGTTGTGGGATGCCCCTGCCGACGGAAAATGACCGGAAACCGGCGCGATGCGAGTCAGCGGAGTCCGGAATGATGCGCTAAGGACGGCCGCCCAGTGCCCAACCGCGCCACATGGCCCGGTAGGCCTGCTCCACGGACCGTGCGAAACCGCGATGATCGAGAAGCGCCGAGCCTTCCAAGCGCTTTCGCATCCCCCGGCGCAGCCCGGACAGCCGCGAAAGGTCGCCGGCCAACGACGACGCCGCGTCGACATAGCCGGCCTCATCCTGCTGGATCAACTCCTCCAGCCCACAGTGGGACAACAGGCTGGCGCCCACCCGCGCCACGTGATGGCTGCCGGCCAGCGTGATGACCGGAACCCCCATCCACAGCGCCTCGCAAGTCGTCGTCGTGCCGTTGTAGGGAAACGGGTCGAGCGCTACGTCCAGCCGGTCGTAGACCCGCAGATGCTCGGCGACGGACGGCACCGGCGCCAGAAGCTCGATCCGCTCGGGCCGCACTCCCCGGCGGGCGAAGTCCTTGAGGACGGCACTCCGCACCGCGATATCCTCGAATCCCGGGCTCTTCAGCAGCAGCCGGGCCGACGGCACCCGCGCCAGCAGGGCGGCCCAGACCCGCACCACTTCCGGGCTCACCTTGGCCAGGTTGTTCAGGGATCCGAAGGTGACGAAACCGTTGGCGAGCGCCGGCGGGTTTCCGGCCGGACCGGCGCTGTCGGGCGGCTGGAAGGCGAGGAAGCCGTGCGGCAGCCGCACCAGCCGCTCGGCGTGCCGGCCATCGGATCCGCCCGGCGGGTCCGCGACGGCATCGGTCAACCGATAGTCCACAGCCGGCATGCCGGTGGTGTCGGGATAGCCGAGCCATGTGACCTGCACCGGCGCGGGCCGCCGCGCGAACAGCAGGGGCCGCCCGCCCGCCGTGTGGCCGGCCAGATCGACGAGGATGTCGATGCGGTCCAGCCCGATCAGCGCCGCCGCGTCCGCATCGTCCAGATCGGCCAGCGAGCGCCAGCCGGCGGCCAGCGCCTCCATCCGCAAGGTCATGTCGTCCCGCCGCCGCGCGGTGGCGTAGCACAGGACCTCCACCGCGCCGCGATCATGCTCGCGCAGCAACGGCTCGATGAAATGGGCGCAGGCATGATGGCAGAAATCCGGAGAGACATAGCCGACCCGCAGCCGCCGATCCGGATCGCGGCCGTTGGCGAAGTCGTTGGCGAAGTCCTTCGCGCCGTCGAAGAGCGGCCGAGCGTGACGCTCGTTCCAGTGCGCATGCGCGCGGGCGATGACCTCCGGCGGAATCCAGGGCGAGTAATGGAGTGTCAGCAGCAGGTTGGAGCGCATCGGCGCCATGTCCGGGTGATGCTCCAGCCCCTTCTGGAGAATGCCGATGGCCTCCGCGATGCGCCCCTGTTCCTTCAGCGCCTCCCCCAGATTGACGAAGGGCTGCGGCAGGTCGGGCCGCGCCCGGATCGCCGCCAGATAGCTGTCCACCGCCTGCATCAGCGCCCCGTCCTCGCGCTGACAGTCGCCGAGATTGCTCAGCGCCTCGCCCATGCCGGGATCGAGGCGGATCGCCCGTCCATAGGCTATCGTGGCGCCCCTGGGATTCTGCACCGACCTGAGCAGATTTCCGGCGTTGAACCAGGAACCGGGTGCCTCCGGACTGAGCGCGAGCGCGACGCGCATGGCGGCCATCGCCTCGGCGACGCGCCCCTGGTCGCCGAGTGTGCAGGCGAGATTGCTGCGCACGCCAGGATCCTCCGGCCAGCCGGCCACGGCCGTGCGGAGGCAGACGGCGGCCTCGCCCCAGCGCCGCGCCCGTCGCAGCAGGACGGCGAGGTTGTTGTTGGCCTGCGGATGGCTGGGCTCCCGCACGAGCACGGCGCGGTAGCCGGCCTCCGCCGCCGCGAACCGGCCGTCCTCATGCTCCGCCAGCGCGGCGGCGAAAGTCTCCTCCGTTTCCATCAGCGCAGCCCCGCCTCGTCGAGGATGGCCAGCAGCCGGTCGGCCGAGCGTTCCCAGGTGAAGCGCGCCAGACGGTCGCGGGCGGACGGCAGGCGATCCCCTCCCCGGATGATGCCCCTCAGGATCGCGGCCGCGGCCTCCTCGTCCGGCACCCACCAGTCCAGCCCATGGAAGGGCGGGTGGAACCCCTCCTGCCCCGGCACGCGGGCGGGAGCGACGGAGGACGGGATCAGGCGCGCGGTTCCCTCGTCCAGATAGGCGAGATAGGCGGAGTGGGCGGGCGCGATCAGCCCCAGCCCCATGGCGCCGGCCGTGGCCATGGGCAGGTCCCAGCCCTCCCCATGCGACAGGCTCCAGTAATGGGTGGCGGCGCGGTGAAGCCCCTTCATCTCCTCGTCGGACAGCAGCCGGTCGATCAGCACCACCGGCGCGGCCTCCGCCAGCCGCCGGCCCACGGCCTGCTCCGCCGCCCGCACCAGCTCGCCGAGCTGTGTCCGCAAGTCCGGACCGAGGCTCCGGCCGACCTTCAGGATCAGCACGGCCTCGTCGGTGGGCGCGGTGGCGCGCAGCCAGACCCGCAGCAGCCCGTCGATGTTCTTGCGCGGGTTGAAGTCCGAGACGTTGAGGAAGCGGTGCCGGTAGCTCGACACCTGCCGCCCGCCGGAAGCGACCAGGACCGGGACGCTCCCCGGCCCCGCCGGATCGACGCCGAGCGGGCAGACGCGCAGGCGGTCCTCGGGAAAGCCCTGCTCCGCCCAGGCCAGGCGCGAGGATTCGGTCGGCACCACGATCAGGTCGCTGCGCTCGCTCATCCGCCGCCATGCCGGCGGAATGCGCGTCCCCTCGAACATGGAGAAGGTCACGGCGGCCCGGCCCGGCACCCGCTCCACCGCCAGCGGAATGAGGCAGTTCACCATCGCCCGCGCCGGCACGGGCCGGTCGAGCCGGCCTCCCGGCCAGGATTCCGGCCCTTTGATCCCGACCGCCTCCAGCGGCACCTGCCGCGCCCGCAGCGCCCGGATGAGGCACTGGCAGAAATAGCCGTAACCCGTGGCGCTCTCGAAAGGGCCGCGGATTGCCACGCCGCCGGCCTGCGTTCCGGGGGTGCCGGTCATGATCCGATAGCGCCCGCAACGGGCCAGCCCGTCCGCCGCATTCGGAGCGGCCGGGTCGAGCCGCAGCCCGCGCCGGAAAGCCTCCGCCGCCGCATCGATCTCTCCCAGCCGCAACAGCATCTCGCCGAGCTGGACATGGGCGAGAGCGCCGGCGGGATCCTCGGCGATGGCGTGGCGAAACCCGGCGACGGCCTCCTCGAACAGGCCGGCCAGCATCCGCACCGAGGCGAGGTTGAACCACGCCAACCCGGACCGGGGGTCGAGACGGACCGCCCGCGTCAGGGCCCGGACCGCCCCATCCAGATCGCCGCGTTCCTGCCGCACGGTGCCGAGACGCTCTTGCCCGAGCCGGAAGGCCGGGTCCAGCAAGGCGAGCACGTCGAAATGCCTTTCCGCCGCTGCCCAGTCGCGCCGCTGCTGCCGCAGAAGCGCCAGATTGCAGCGGGCGGCAAGATGTGCTGGGGCGATCCGCACCGCCTCCTCCAGCGGTCCAACCGCCGTATCGCCGTTGCCGGTCGAGACCAGCGACGCTCCCAGCAGGTTGAGGATGTCGGCGTCGCGCACTCCCGCCTCCAGCAGGACAAGGCAGGCCACGGCGGCCTCCGCATGGCGGCCTGCCTCATAGAGCGCGACGGCAGAGTCAAGATCGGGCACGTCGAACCTCATCCGCCACCGCTTCGGCCACCCGCAGCATGACCCCGTGCCAGTCGTTGGGGCGCGCCATGCGGAACAGCCGGTGCGCCGGATACCAGGGCGTGCAGTCGGGATGCTTCATCCAGCGCCAGTCGCCCAGCCAGGGCAGCACCAGGAACACCGGCCTGCCCAGCACCCCGGCGACATGCCCGACCACGGAATCGCAGACAACCACCAGATCCATGGCCTCCGCGAGCGCCGCGGTGTCGAGGAACCCCTCCGCCCCGGGCCGCCGGCCCGGCAGGTCGACGATCCCGAACCGCGCGCCCAGCCGCTCCAGCTCGTCCAGCCCGACAGCCTGTTGCAGGCTGAAGAGCCGCAAGCCGGGAACCTGCGACAGGGCTTCGAAGCAGTCCAGCGGGATGGACCGGTCGTCGCCGTCGGCACGCCACTGGACGCCGACCCGGAGTTCGCCCGGCCGTGCGTGCCCCAGCACCCTCTCGCGCCAGAAGGCCGCCCGTTCCGGATCGGTCCGCAGATAGGGAATGCCCTGTGGGATGGTATCCGCCCTGGTGCCGCAGCGGTGCGGCAGGCTCATCAGGGACAGGCAGCAATCGAAGTCCGGCAGCGTCTCCCCCCGCGCCACCAGCATGTCGATGCCGGGGGCGGTGGCGAGCAGCTGTTTCAGCAGCGGCTGGCACTCGAAGACGGTCCGTGCGCCCCTGGCCTTGAGCAGCGGGAAATAGCGGACGAACTGCACACTGTCGCCCAGCCCCTGTTCGTAATGGACCAGGATGGTCCGGCCGGCGAGCGGACCGCCGTCCCAGAGCGGCTTGCCCGGAAAGCTCCGGTTCCATTGCCAGACCGCCTGTCCGGTGCGCCATTCATAGTCGCGGAACCCCTCCTCCAGCTCGCCGCGCATGAGTTGGGCGACGCCCAGATTCTTGCGATGCTCGGGCCAGGACGGATCGATCCTGACGGCGCGCCGGAAATGTCCCAGCGCCGCCCCGGGCCGCCGTTGCGCCAGGATCGCCGCGCCGACATTGTTGTTCACCGCCGCCCCATCGGGTTGCAGCAGCGCAGCCAGCCGGAAGGCGCGCTCCGCCGCCTCAGGGTCGTCGAGCGCCATCAGCGCGCTGCCCAGCGCGAAGGCCGCGCCCTCGTGGCCTGGCCGCAGGGCGATCAGGCGGCGCAGGGCCGGCAGGGCGCACTCCGGCCGCCGCCGTTCCAGATGGACGGAGGCGAGATGGAAGAGCGTGTCGGGATGCCCGGGCTGCAGGCGGAGCGCCACGTGCAGCGCCGCCACGGCCTCTTCCGCACGCCCCAGTGTCCGCAGGGTCACCCCCAGCAGGAACCAGACCACCGGATGCTCCGGCCGCAGAACGGCGGCGGCCTGGAAGCTCGTCGCCGCCTCCGGCAACTCGGATCTCTCTACGCGCAGCAATCCCCGGTTGAAAACAAGAAGAAAGCCTTCCTCGCCCACCACTGTCCCTCTCACGGACGCCACCAAAAAAGCGCCATCCGGAAAAACCCTGTCGGCGGGCCGGCGGCCAATGCTACCCATTGTCGGATGGAAGCCGTTCCGCCGCAAGGCGCCATCACGCTCGCCCAGGCCCTGGACCGGGCGGTTGCGTTCCATCAGGCGGGCCGCGCCGGGGAGGCGGCCGATCTCTGCCGCTCGATCCTGCAAGTGCGGCCGGAGCAGGCGGAGACCCGCTGCCTGCTGGGCACCATTGCGTTCGGGCAGGGCCGCCTGGAAGCGGCGCGGGGTCTCTTCACCGTCGTGGCGGCGCTGGCCCCCGGCTTCTTCGAGGCTCACCGCAACCTCGCCATCCTGGAGCAGGCGGCAGGCCGGTTGGCGGCGGCCTGCCATCACCACCGGCGCGCCCTGGCCCTGCGGCCCGAGGACGGAGCGACCCACCTTGCATTGGCCCTGCTGCACGGCCGGATCGGTGACGAGCCGCAAGCGGTCGCCTGGCTGCGGCAGGGCGTGACGCGGGCGCCCGGCTTCCTTCCCTTGCGGGAGGTCTATGCCGGGTTCTGCGAGCGCGCCGCCGTTCGCGCGTTCGGCGGCGGGGACCCGCCGGGTGCCGCGCGGTTCTGCGAACAGGCGCTTGCGCTCATGCGGGAGGCGCCCGGCTTCACCGAAACCTTGCGCGACCTGCTGGAACGGCTGGTGCGGGTGGCGCTGCTCGTCGAGCGCCCCGCCCTGGCCATGGAGTTTCTGGCGATCAAGGACCCGCTCGACTTTCCCGAGGTCCCGCCCCAGGCCATCGACCGCTTCCCCCTGACCTTGTTGCCCTTCCCGGCCTGGTGTGCCGCCGCCGGCTTTCGCCATCGGATCTGGCAGGCCCCGGCCCAGGAACCGGACGAGGTGCTGGCGACGGCGAGTCCAGAGTGGCTGCGCCCGCAGATCGACCAATTGCCGACGCTCGCGCGGGAACCGGTGGGCGTGGCGCTCGACGCGGAGATCGAGGTCGTCCAGGGCTTCTACGTCAAGGACAACTACGAAAGCCATCTGCTGGCCGGCCGGCGCTTCCTCCTGCGGGAGGTGGCCGACACCGTCGTGCAGGGATCCCGCGTGCCGCTGGTCGGCGTGACGCCCGGCGCCACCGCCGGCGCCTTCCGCTTGCCCCGCCCGCTCTACCGGACGGTGACAATCGACCAGCCGGTGCTCTTCCTGCCCTCCACGCCCAATTACTGGCATTTCCTCGTGGAGGTGCTGCCAAGGCTGATGGTGCGGGAGCGCGTGGACGAGACACGCCCCCTGCCGGTGCTTCTCTTCGACGTGCGTCCGTACCATCGGGAAATGCTGCAACTCGCCGGCCTGCCCGCCGAACAGATCATCGACGCCCGTGATCTGGTGGGCCCGGACGGAGCACAGCTTCTCTACCGCCTGAGGCGGGCGGCGGTGCCGTCGGCCATTCCCTATCCCGTCGCCTATCGCTGGCTGCGCGACCGGCTGCTGCCGCGGCGGCGCGGCGACGGGCCGCCGACGCGGCGCCTCTACCTGTCGCGGCGCGGCTCGGCGCCCAAGCACCGCATCGCCAACGACGCCGAGATCGCCGCCCTGCTGGCGGACCGGGGTTTCGAAACGGTGCAGCCGGAACGGCTCGGCGTGCTGGAGACGATCAAGTTGATGGCGGAGGCCGAAATGGTGGTGGCCCCGGTCGGGGCGGCCACCGCCAATCAGGTTTTCCTGCCGCCGGGCGGGCATTGGGTGCATCTCTGCAATCCGGACTTCTTTCATCCGGACTCCCGCTGGAATCCGCAGATGGGCGTGCAGATCCCGCTGCTCGGCCGGTTCCATCATCTGGCCGGCCGGTTCACCGACGATCCCGCCAGCCGGCCCGACGATTTGCTCGCGCGGCTCGACATCCCCGTGTTCATCGACCCCGACGCGCTCGGCAGGCTGCTGGACGCGGTTCTGTGCCGCCCGCCCTCGGGATCGAGGCAAGGGTGAGCCGCCAGCCCGCTCCTTCCCTCAGCCATTTCCCAGCAGCAACGCTTCCACATCGTCCAGGCGGGCCAGGGCCTGTTCGAAGTTCCCCGCGTCCACCACCTCGACCTCGGGCAGCGGAAACAGCAGGCGGGTGCCGCCCATCACCATCGCGCGTTCGCGCTCCAGGAACTCGCGGCGGAAATGCCAGGGCAGCACGAGGTAGAGGTCGGGCCGGAGCGCGCGGGACTCCGCTTCCGAGACAATCGGGATGTTTGTACCCGGCGTGACGGCGCCGACCTTGGCGGGATTGCGGTCGGCAGCGCATTCGACGAGATCCCGGCCGATGCCGCACCATTGCAGAAGCACGTTTCCCTTGGTTGAGGCGCCATAGACATGCACGCGCCCACCCCTGTCGCGGACGGCGCGCAGATGGCCGACCAGCTCGTCGCGCAGCGCCTCCGCCCGCCTCTGAAAGGCACGGTAGGGACGGTCCGTCGCCAGCCCCATCGCCGCCTCCCGACGCCGCAGCGCCTCCAGGAAGGCCCGGTCCTCCGCCGTGCCGAACCTTCCGTTCACGGCGTGGCAGGCGAAGCAGCGGATGCTGCCGCCGTTCATCCCGTTGACCTCCGCCCTGAAGATCCGCAGCCCGGCCCGGCTGGCAACGGTCTCCAGCACGGCGAGGCTGTAATACTCCAGATGCTCGTGGCACACCGTGTCGAAGGCGTTCCGCAGCAGCATGAGCGGCAGATAGGACAGCTCCAGCACCCACAGACCGTCCGGGGCGAGCAGGCCAGAGATCGCCGACGCAGCCCCGCAGGGGTCCTCGATGTCGTAGAACATGGCGATGGAGGTCACGATGTCGAACCGGCTGCCGGTGAGTTCGCCCAGGGCGGCATCGGAGGGAAAGAAGGCGTTGACGACGGTGACGTCGCCGGCAAGTCCGGCGGCGATGTCGGACGGATCGACCCCGACCCGCAGCGACGCGGCGGGATAGGACAGGAGCAGGGTGCCGTCGTTGCAGCCGATGTCGAGCACCGCCGGCGCCGGCCGGCCAGCCAGCGCCGCGGCCTGCCCGGCGATGCCGCGCAGGTGATCGCGCATCGTCGCGTTGAGGCCCGACCGGTACCAGTAGGTGCGGTACAGCAGATCGGGCAGCACGCTGGCGCTGGTCTGCAACAGCCCGCAGGACGCCGGATCGCCATCGCCACCGCAGCGCACGAGCCGCATGGGAAGCGTCACCTCGGCCGGCGCCGGCCGCCCCGGCTTGGCGAAGGCTCCCTGCAGCATCTGCGGGCCGAGGTCGATGACCGGCCGCAGGATCGGCGAACCGCAGACCCGGCAAGTCTGGCGCGGGCGAAGAAGCATACCGAGACCTCGGACAAGCCTAAAACCGGGGGCGTAAAACCGGGGCCGTGAGCCCGGGGAGAAGGGAACATGGGATGGAACGCACCGGCGTGGCAAGCCGCCCGGAGGATTGCCAAGACCTGGCCGATGATGCAGGGTCGCCCCCTGATCGATGGAAGGTAGGGAACGAATGGAACGGACCGCCGGTTCCCGCCTCAGGGATTTCACTCCTGTGCTGCGCCTCCCCCGCCGCGGGAGAGGAACGCCGGCCGGGAGCTGACCGGTGCATCCCTTCGCGATTGCGACGGCCGCCGACGCCGCCTATTTCCCGCTGCTTCAGGGGCTCGTCCGCTCGATCCGCGCCCTTCCGCAAGGGGCCGGAGTTCCCATCACCGTCCTCGATCTCGGGCTTGGGGCGGAGGACCGGCGCTGGCTGACCGGCGAAGGGGCGCGGCTGGCGGTCCCCGGTTGGGACCATCCCTTCGACCGGCCGATGCCGGAGTATTTCAAGGCGATGGTGTCGCGTCCCCATCTCCCGAACCATGTTCCCGACGCCGCCGTCATCCTGTGGCTGGACGCCGACTGCTGGGTGCAGGATTGGTCGGCCATCGAGCTGCTGCTGGCGGGCGCGGCGGCGACCGGCTTCGCCATCGTGCCGGAACTCGACCGTGCCTACACGCCCTTCTACGACGGCGCGCCTTACGCCCATCACCTCCACGACTGGTACAAGGCCTGCTTCGACGAGGACACGGCCCGTCGGCTCTTCGCCTATCCGCTGCTGAATTGCGGGGTGTTCGCCGCACGTCGCGACGCGCCGCACTGGGCGCTCTGGGCGCGCCTGCTGGCGGACTCGCTGCGCCGGACCGTGCTCTTCGTCAGCGAACAGGTCGCGTTGAACCTCGCCCTGCGCACCGGCGGGCTGCCGTTCAGCCAGTTGCCGGCGCGCTGCAATTGGATCTGTTTCCGTGCCACGCCCTTCGGGTCCGCGGACGGCCGGATGCTGCTGGAGCCGGAGCTTCCCCACGCCCCGCTCGGCATCCTGCATCTGGCCGGCTATCCCCTGCCCCGCAAGCAGGACCCCCTCACCCTTTCCACGCCCGACGGCGGCGCGGTCACCCGCCCGCTCAGTCATGCGCCGCCACCCGGAACACCGCATGCAACGGTGGAGGAGGCACTGGGCCGGGCTTTCGCCCTCTACCAACAGGGAAAGCCGGAGGAAAGCGGCAGGCTCTGCCGTGCGATCCTCAGCGCGTCGCCCGACCAGCCGGCGGCGGCCTTCCTGCTGGGCGTGGTGGAGTTCTCCCTGGGGCGGCAGGAGGACTCGCGGCGGCATTTCGCCCTCGCCGTCGCCTTACAGCCGGATCTGGCGGACGCCTTCAGCAACCTCGCCCTGCTGGAACGCCATGCCCGCCCCCGCCTCGCCGCCACCCTGATCCGGCGGGCGCTCCGCCTTCAGCCGGACGCCCTGCTCTTCACCCGGCTCGGCACCCTGCTCCGGGACGAACGGCGGGGCGGCGAGGCGCTGGAGGCCCATCGGCGGGCGCTGGCGCTCCAACCGGACTCGGCGGACGCATGGCGCGAGAGCGCCCACACCATGCGGGCGGCCAAGCGGCTGGCCCACGCCGCCCAGGGCTACGACCACGCCCACCGGCTTGCCCCGGAGCGGACCGAATCGCTGTGCGACCGCCTGTTCGCAAGCCTGTCCATCTGCGACTGGCGAACCCATGAGGAGACTTGCCGCCAACTGCTCGACGTCATCGACCGCGACCGGGGCGTGGTGCTGCCGCTGCTGAGCCTGCTCATCGGGACCAGCCCGGCCCAGCAGGACCGCGCGGCCCGCCGCTTCCACCGTGAGGCCGTCGGGCCGGTCCCGCCGGCTGCGGCCCCGCGGCGCCCCCTGCTGCCGGGGGGACGGCTGAACATCGCCTATCTCTCCGCCGACTTCCACGACCACGCCACCGCCCATCTGACGGCGGAGCTTTTCGAGCTGCATGACCGTGCGCGCTTTTCGATCTTCGGCTATTCCTACGGCGAGGATGACGGAAGCCCGATGCGGCGGCGGCTGGAAGCCGGCTTCGACCGCTTCCGCGACCTGCGGCAGGCCGATCCCGACACGGTCGCGACGCTCTGCGCAGAGGACGGCATCCACATCCTGGTGGACCTCAAGGGCTATACCCAGAACGCCCGGCTGACGCTGCTGGCGCGGCGTCTGGCGCCCATCCAGGTGGCCTATCTGGGCTATCCGGGACCCTTGGGCGCGGAACTGCTGGACTATGCCATCGGCGACCGCATCGTCACGCCGCCCGAGCACCAGCCCTTCTACCGCGAGCGGCTGGTCCGGATGCCCGACAGCTATCAGGTCAACGACCGCCGCCGGCCGACCGACGCCCCGATGCCGACGCGCGCGGCCTGTGGCCTGCCGGTCGAAGGCGTCGTCTTCTGCGCCTTCCACGCCGCCTTCAAGATCGCCCCCGCCCTGTTCGCCCTGTGGATGCGCATCCTGCGCCGCGTGCCAGCCGGCACGCTCTGGCTGCTGGACGCGGGAAGCGACGCCACCGCCAATCTGCGGATGGAGGCGGCGCGCCATGGCGTCGAGCCGGCGCGGCTGATCTTCGCCGCCCCCCGTCCGCAGGCCGAGCATCTCGCCCGCTACCGGCTCGCCGATCTGGCGCTCGACAGCTTTCCCTACACCGGGCACACCACCACCTCCGACGCCCTGTGGATGGGGGCGCCCGTCCTCACCCTGCATGGCGGAACCTTCGCCTCCAGCGTGGCGGCCAGCCTGCTGCACGCCGCCGGCCTGCCGGAAACGGTCACCGGCTCCGTCGCGGAGTACGAGGAACGGGCGGTGCAGCTGGCCGGACAGCCGGCGACGCTCGCCGGCTTTCGCCGCCGGCTGGAGGCCGGCCGCAGCACGTCCCCCCTGTTCGACAGCCCGCGCTTCACGCGGCATCTCGAACGCGCCTTCCAGACCATGTGGGACCGCCACGCCGCCGGCCTGCCGCCGGAAGCCTTCACGGTCGAGCCGTCCTGACTTCGATGGCCAAGAAGGACCCGGCCCTGGCCCCCGCGGCCTCAGCCGCCCAGGCTTTCCAGCACCGCGCACAGCCGTGACACGACCGCGCTCCAATCGCCGCGCCGTTCCTGCCGGAACAGGCGCATGGTCGGATACCAGGGGGTGCAGACGCCATGCTCCAGCCACCGCCAGTCCGGAGCGAAGGGCAGCACGGTCCACACCGGCCGCCCGAGCGCCCCGGCGAGATGGGCCGGCCCGGTGCAGGAACTGACGATCAGATCCAGGTTCTCCATGATCGCCGCCGTGTCGGCGAAGTCGGCGATGTCCGCGCCGAGGTCGACGAAGCCGGCGGGCAGCGGCCCGCACCGATCCAGATCGTGCCTCCCGGCTCCCTTCTGAAGCCCGAAGACCGAAACCCCCGGCAGATCGAGCAGGGGCCGGAAGGCCGCCAGACCGGGGGAGCGCAGCCCGTCGCCCTTGAACTCCGGGTTGCCGGCCCAGACCAACCCGACGCGGAGACCAGTTTTTGAACCGAGGCGCGCTCGCCAGCTCTCCACCAGATCGGGTTCCGCCCGCAGATAGGCGAACGGTGCCGGAATGGTGTAGAGGGTGGCGCGCAGCATATGAGGCAGGCTCGCCAGAGCCACATGGACGTCGTGCGGCGGCGGCGGGCCGTGACGGGGAACGACGCCGGCGATCCCCGGCATCGACGAAAGCAGCCGGACGAGTTGCCCGTTGCAGTCCAGCAATACCCGCGCGCCGTGCGTCTGGAGCAGCGCGGCGTAGCGCGCGAACATGATCGTATCCCCGACCCCCTGCTCGTCGTGAACCAGCAGGGTTCGTCCCGCGAGAGGCGATCCGTCCCAGACCGGCGAGGCGAAGTCGCGGCGGGGCGAGGGGAAGTCCGTCATGCGGGACCGCCATTCATACTCCGCGAATCCTTCGCGGAACTCCCCCTTGATCAGAAGACCGTGGCTCAGCGCGGTGTGCGCCTCGGCCAGCGCCGGTTCCAGGATGGCGGCGCGGCGTGCCAGGACGATGGACTCGTCCACCCGCATCTCGTCACGGGCGACGAGGCCGAGATTGAGATGGGCGTGGGCGCCGTCCGGCTGCACCGCGATGGAGCGGCGGAAGCAGGCGGCGGCTTCTTCGTAGCGACCCAGGTCCTGATAGGTGATGCCAAGGTTGTTGAGGGTTCCCGGCTCGCCGGACGAGAACCCCAGCGCGCTGCGGTAGGCGGCCATCGCCTCCTCCACCCGCCCGAGCCGGCGCAGCGCCACGCCGAGATTGGTGTATCCCGCCACCGACAAGGGCGTCATGCCGAGAAGCGTCATCAGCGTCCCGACCGCCTCCTCGTTCCGGCCGGCGTGGAGGAGCGCATGGGCGTGCTTGAGCCTCGGCTCCGTCGACCACGGGCTGAGAACCAGCACCCGCCCGAGCACATCGGCAGCGGCACCATGCTCGCCCACGTCGGACAGAATGTCGGCAAGAGTGCCGAGGCCGTCGGGCAGGCAGGGGTCGAGCGCGAGTGCCAGGCATGCGCCCACCCGCGCCTTGCCGGGTTGACCCAGCTGACGCAGGGCGCCGGCAAGGCTGGAAAAGCTGGCGGGATTGCCGGGGTCCTGGCGGATGGATTCCCCGATGAGCTGCGCTGCGACCACCGGCCGGCCGTGATGAAGCGCGAGCACCCCCAGCAGATGCAGGGCGCCGGGATGGCCGGGCCGGGCGGCCAGCACCGCCCGGTAGGCGAGTTCCGCCTCTTCCGCGCGGCCGGCGGCATGATGGGCGATTGCGGCTTGCAGAAGCCCGTCCAGGCGGCCGGCATCCATCGTCACAGCAGGACCGGACTGGACCAGGGGGAATAAGGAACCAGCGCCTGCTGGGCCTTGTCGGGACGGACGACGCTTCGGGCGCACCGGTTCAGCATGGTCGCAACGAAGGAGAAGCTGCTGTTGGACACCGCCACCAGATCGGCCTCGCACAGCACATGGAAATCGGTGAGGAACTCCGCGCCGGGGATCGGCTCCGCCACATCGCGGGCGGAAAGCGGCCGGTAGGCGGCGAAGGCGGAGAGGCAGCGCGGGTCGTCGGTCGCGACGTAGAGGACCGGCCGGTCGAGGCCGGGCCAGACCGCGTCCAGCCAACGGAGGTACCAGCTTTCAGGGGCCATCCAGAACGGCCCCCAGCCGAAGTCGCCGCGCCGGATGTGCACGGCTACCACGGTATGGCCGGCCCCGCGCAGGCGGGCGGTCAGCGCATCCGTCCAAGGCCGGATGTGCGGCCCCGGCGTGAAGAAGCCGCGGAAGGTTTCCCGATGCGGTGCCAGGAAGCCGGTGTCGCCGCAGAAATAGGCGGTGACGTCGCGGTCGGCCAGCACCTCGTCCTCCACCCCGCTCTCCACACCACTGAGCGAGGCCATGACGCTGGCCTCGACCTGCCGTTCCGGCAAGCGGAGCAAGGCCGGGCCGGGCATCGGATCGTCCAGCCCATAGAGATGCCTGCCCGGCCAGGGTGGCACTTCCAGGGTAAGACCGTGCCGCGCGGCGTACAGGCGCAGGACGCCATATTGCAGAAGCTGGTTGCCGAACCGTCCATGCCAACCGAGCGAGGTCGAGGCGAGCCGGCGTCCCGTCCCCGCCCTCAACGCCGGAGCGGGCGGCGGTCCATAGCGCCGGGTGAGCCGATTGACGGCACGCCCGGTGAATGCCCCACCCCGGCCCGGGTTACAGCGGATCGCGCGCTCCCAGCCTGGAAGCGCCGCATCCGGCCGGCCGAGCGCCTCCAGGGCGCCGGCAAGGGCGGTGTGGCCGTCGAACAGGCCCGGTGCGAGTGCCAGCGCACGCCGCGCATGCTCCGCTGCGTCCGCCGGACGGCCGAGGCCGAGGGCCGTCTCAGCCCGCTCGGCGCGGATCTCTCCCAGATCCGGTTCAACCCGCGCGGCCCATCCGAGAAGCCTTTGCGCGATCCCCGCCTGCCCCCGCCGCCTTTCGGTGCGCCCCAACAGGAACAGAGTACCGCCATGCTCCGGCCGGAGAGCCAGCGCCTCCCGCAGATGGCGGGCTGCCGGATCGAGAACCCCCTGCTCGAACCTCAGCGAAGCGAGGTTGAAGCGCGCCGCCCCGGCATCCGGGTGAAGGCTCGCCACCGCCTGGAACCCGCGGAGCGCCAGGGCATCGCGCTTGAGCGTGTTGGCCGCCAGCCCCAGCTCGAACCAGACCGCCGCATTGGACGGATCGAGGGCCGCTGCCCGGACCAGTGCTGCAACGGCAGGCTCCGGCCTCTGGTCGCGGATCAGTTCCTTCCCCGTCTCCAGCCAGACGGCGGCGTCCGTCTGCGGTGCCGGAGGCGCCGACGGCCCGGCCATCGCGTTGCCCGCCAGGCTGTAAAGGCGGCGCCGGGTCAACAGTTCGATCGCCACGAAGCGGCTGTCCGGCTTCTCGCGCTCCGCCGACGGGGGGCCGCCGGTCATCTCGGCCCGTTGCCGCTCCAGCGCGTTGCCCGGCCGCATCGTGTAGTGAACGGTCTTGTCGAAGATCTTCAGGCCGCCAAACCGGCTATGCAGGGCACGGCTGTAGGCCACATCGTCGGCGACCGCCGGGTAGAAAGGCGCTTCCTCCGGAAAGCCGCCGATCCGGTCGTGACAGTCGCGCCGGACACAGAGATTGCCGGGATAGCAGTTTTCCGACGCCTGCCGCCAATCCTCGGTGACTTCGGCGTCGATCCCGTCGAACAGCATGCCGGTTCGAACGAAGCCGGCCTCGGGCGCCTCGTCCAGGGCCCGGATCGTCAGAAAGAGGTGCCGTTCCAGGTAATAATCGTCGGCATCGAGAAACCAGAGATAGCGCCCCATCGCGGCGGCGGCACCCGCATTGCGTGCCCGCCCCGCACCCCGGTTCAGGTTGTTGGCGATAATCGCGACGCTCTGTTCCGGGTGCGCCCGCGCCCATCGCAGCGCCCGTGACACGGTGTCGTCCGGTGAGGCGTCGTCGACGACGCAGACATGGACCTTCGCTTCCGCGTCGCCGGACGCCGCCCGGTGGTGGCGGACAGCCGCCAGGACACTGTCGAGCGCCCGCTCTATGGTGTCCTCCATCTGGTAAACGGGAATCACCACCGTGCCGATGAAGTCGTAATCGGCACGGTGACGGGCGATGCCGGACAGTGCGGCGCCAAGGCCATTGTCCGCCATCCGGGACGCCGCATGGAAATGGGCGGCTTCGTCGTCTCGTCCCTGAACGAAGCGCAGAACGCCGAGAACATGCGCGAAGTCCCCGCGCGGGGCGATGATTTCGGCCAAGGGCTCGATGACCGCGGCCGCCTCGTCGACCTGTCCGCTCTGCATCAGCGTCACGGCCCGGTTGAGCGCGGGGGTGATCACCCCGTCGATCTGCTGTTCCAGAACCGCACCGTCTCCGTGCAGCCAGGCGGCCCGGACGAACAGCGACAGGGCCTGCCGCCTGTTCCCGGCCCGGCAGGCGTCCACCGCCAGATGCTGCCAGGGCAGAGCATCCGCCGGATCCCCGGCCAGCGTCCGCCTGTGCATTTTCACCGAACCCGGATCGTCCGTCATCTGCCGGTCACCGCCTGCACGATGACCGTGTCCTCGCCTGCCCGCATCGCCCTTCGCAAAAGCCTACGACCTTCATGCCGGTGGTGGCGGGTGCTATGATGCAGGGTTTACCGCCCCAATGGTTGCATCGCACATGAACTTAACGCCGGCCCCCTCGGCCTTCAAGCCATGATCGAAACGGATGAGGCCGATAAGGCGCCCGATGACGACGACCGCCTCCGCAAGGCCGCGGAGGCGGCGCTCGACGCCGATCCTTCCAATGCGGAGGCGTGGAGCATCCTGGGCATGTCCCTGCGCCGCGCCGGAAGACTGGCGGAGGCCATCGCCTGCCATCGCCGTGGCCTGGAACACGCGCCCGGGAAGGGCGGCATCTGGAGCAACCTCGGCAATGCGCTGACCGAAGCCGGACGCCTTGCCGAAGGGGTCGCGGCGCAGGAGGAGGCCGTCCGGCGCGCCCCCCGCGACCGGACGGTTCTGTTCAACCGCGCGGTCGCGCTGCGCAAGGCGGGGCGGTATGCCGAAGCCCTGGCTGCAATAGACCGCGCGGTCACCGAAAACGGCGGACCAACGGCGCTGCTGCGGTGGGAACGGGCGCTGACGCGGCTGCAGATCGGCGACTATGTGCACGGCTTCGACGATTACGAGGCGCGAAAGCAGATTCCCTCCTATCTCGCGCGCGCCCCTTCGGCGCCATCATGGAACGGGCAGCCCTTGGACGGACGCCGCGTCTTCGTGACGGCCGAGCAGGGCTTCGGCGATTCCCTGCTGGTGGCCCGCTATCTTCCGATGGTCAGGCAGGCCGGCGGACGGCCGATCTACGAATGCCATCCGGAATTGCGGCGGGTGTTGTCCGGCCTCGCCCCTGACGAGTGGAGGCCGTGGGGAGCGCCCGCGCCGGCCTGCGATGTCGAGGTGTCGCAAATGACCCTGCCGATGCTGTTCGGCACGACGCTCGCCTCCGTGCCGCCTCCGGTGGCGCTCACCGTCCCGGCGGACGCCCGCGAGAAAGCGGCGCGGCTGCTGGGGGACCGGGAACCGGGAACGCTGCGCGTCGGCATCGTCTGGGCGGGCCGGTCCAGCTTCGCCGACAATGCGTGGCGCGCCACGACGCTGACGCCGTTCCTGGGCCTCGCCGAACTTCCGGGTGTACGGCTCTACAGCCTTCAGAAAGGACCTCAGGAGGCCGAACTGGACGCGCTCGGCCCGGCCGGCCGGCTGGTGGTGCCGCTCGGCCCCCATCTGGAGGATTTCGCCGACACCGCGGCGATGATCGAGCGGCTTGATCTGGTCATCATGACGGACAGCGCCGTGGCGCATCTGGCCGGCTCGCTCGGCACCCCCATCTGGAACCTCGTGCAGCACGTCCCCTACTGGATCTATGGCTTCACCGGCGAGCGCACGCCCTGGTATCCGTCGATGCGTCTGTTCCGCCAGGGGCCGGAACTGGACTGGGCGCCCGTCTTTGCAAGCGTCCGCGCGGCTCTTCACGACGAGGTCGGGCGGCGCACCGCGCAGGACGCCCTCACCGACGGGGTTCCCTGACCTCCCGCTGCAGAGCGGTGCATAGCGCGGCCACGACATCGCTCCAGTCACCCGCGCGCGCCTGCCGGAACAGCCGCATGGTCGGATACCAGGGACTGTCGGTCCGCTCCAGCATCCATCGCCACTCGGACTCCGCGCGCACGATGGTCCAGACCGGCCGCCCCAGCGCTCCGGCAAGATGGGCGACCGCACTGTCCACGGAGATGACCAGATCGAGTTGCGCCACGACAGCCGCGGTATCGGCGAGGTCGTCCAACCCGTCGCCGACATCGTGGAAGCCCGCGGGAAGCCGACCGCCCAGCTGTTCCAGATCCGCCCGGCCGCCGCCCTTCTGAAGGGAGACGAAGGCGATGCCAGGAAGGTCGAGGAGCGGCAGCAGAGGCTTCAAACCCGGCGAGCGCTTCGCATCGTCGGGAAGGTCCGCGTTACCGGCCCAGACCAGCCCGACGTGCAGCCCCGCCCGCACCGGCCCCAGCCGGTCGCGCCACATCCCGACAAGGGCGGGTTCGGCAGCAAGGTAAGGCACCTCAGCCGGAACCGTGGCGAGGGTCGTGCCGAGGAGATGCGGCAGGCTCATCAGGGCCGCATGACCATCATGCTGCGGTGTCGGTGCGGAATGCCCGACCACCGTCGCCACGCCCGGCAACGTGGCGAGGAGCCGTACCAGCGCGTCCCGGCACTGTACGATCACATGGGCGCCGCGCCGCGCAAGCAGCGGCGCGTAGCGGGCGAACTGAATCGCGTCGCCGAGCCCCTGCTCGTCGTGCAGAAGGATACGTCGACCGTCGAGAGCGCCGCCGCTCCATGGCGGCGTCGGCAGACCGCGCGCCTCCACCTGCCCATCGGCCAGCTGGGTGCGCCACTCATAGGCGCGGAACCCCGGCGCCAGATCGCCCCGCATCAGCAGACAGGTTGCCAGGAGCGTGTGGGCTCCGGGGTCCTCGGGCCGCTGCGCGACGAGGCGGCGGCACGCGGTCTCCGCGTCGTCCAACCGGTGCAGGCTGCGCAGGACCAAGGCGCGGTTCATCAGCGTCTCGGCATGGTCCGGCTCCAGGACCATCGCACGCGACAGGGCGTCGAACGCCGCCTCGTCCCCTCCGACCCGCATCGACAGGGCGAGGCCCAGATTGTTCAGCAGGCCAGCATCGGCCGGCATCAGCGCCAGCGCGCGACGGCCGACCGCCACCGCCCGTTCGTGGAGGCCGAGGTTTTTCAATGCGACCGCGAGGTTGCCATAGGCGCGATGCTCCTCCGGCTCGCGGCGGACAAGGTCGATCAGGACCGCCACTCCCGCCTCGTACCGGCGGAGCAGCAGCAGGCTGCGGGCGAGCTTGAAAAGGTGGAAGCTTCCCTCGGGGTCCAACCGGGTGCAGCAGCGCAGGGGTTGGAGCGCCTCGGCTGTCGCGTTGCGGGCGAGCAGCCGCTCGGCAAGCGCGTGGAAGGCTTCGATGTTGGTTGGATCGAGGGCTGCGGCCCGGCGCCAGAGCGCCTCGGCCGCCGTGCCGTCCCCCTCCCTCTCCCGTGCCCGGCCGTTCTCAATCAGGGTCTCCGGCGCCGGTTCCGCCTGCGGGGCGATCCAGCCGAGATGGCGGAAGCGGGCGAGCGTTTCCCGGATGCGCGCCGGATAGTGCCCGTCGATGGGCATGCGGCGAAGGCCCGTCCAAATGCCGGGCAGGACGCCGTCGTCGAAGCGGCCGGTGGCGTAGAAACGGTCGAGCCGGGCTTGGTTGGCCTGCGGATCGCGGTCGAAGCCGGCCATCATCTCACGATGGGCGAAAGCCTCCAGCTTTGCGCGGAAACGAGCGGCACCCCCCATCCAGGTGAAATGCCACCCGGCATCCGGGATGACCCGCCCGATCCCCTGCTTGGCCAGATAGCGGGCGCGGTTCGCACCGATGCGGCGGATCAGCTCCCAGGGGGCGGCCGCCACCGAAATCCACGGGTCGGGTGCCTTGAGGTCGAGGAAATAGAGGAAGATGTCGAGATGCGGGGCGAAAAGCGTGGCACCCGTGCCTGCTCCACCGCCTGCGCCCTCGTCCATCTCCCAACGCAGCCGCTCGACGACCGGCGCGCGCAGGATCTCGTCGGCGTCGGAAATGAGGATCATGTCGCTGGGCCGGCAGTCCCCCAGGCCACGGAGGATCGCGTCCCTCTGGTATGCCTCGCGGTTCCAGGCGAAGCCGCCCGGATCCTCGGCGACGACGACGTGGACGATCTTGTCCGCATAGGCTGCAAAGCGCGCCCGGTTGTCGGCGTAATACAGCGGCTTGGCCGCGCCGGCATGGGTATGGGTCGCCTCGACCAGGACGAAGCGGTCAACCACCGGGTAGAGTTCCGCCAGCCGGACCTCCAGCAGATCCAGCTCGTTGTAGAACTGGAAGCAGTCGAAGACCCGCCGCCCGCCGGGCGGCAGCGGAGACGGCGGCGGCAATTCGGGCAGCGCCGTCCGGTAGGCCAACCAGGCGTCATAGCCCCGCAGGGCCGACCAGACGCCGGTGCGCGCCTCCTCATCGTTGTGATCGAGGTGCAGCGACCGCTCCACCAGCTCGATCATCCGGCGCGCCTCCGCACGCCAGACCGGGTCGGCCAACCGCTGGTCGCCTCCCGAGTTCAGATGGGCGCCCAAAGCCTCCATGAGCTGCTGTTGGGCAGAGACGATCCTGGCGGTGACCGCCGTGGCGCCCCCTGTCGAAACGGACGGCAGGGAGGCCGGCGCCAGGGAAAACGGCGCCGGGGAGACCGGTGCCAGCAACTCCTTGAACCAGTCCATCCAGCCCCGCGCCCGCACATCCCAGATCGTCCCGGCGTTCGCGTGTTCGACCTGGGCACGGAGCCGCCGGCCGACGCCGATGGGATCGTCCCGCAGGTCCCGCAGGGCGGCCACCGCCGCCTCGGCATAGCGCCGCGCGTGCTCCTGCGGATCGTCCGGCACCGGTATGAGACGCGCGAACCCGGCACCGCTTTCCGGGAGGGCACCCAATTGGCTCGACACCACGAGGCAGCCGGCTGCCAGCGCCTCCAGCACGGCGATGCAGGAGGTCTCGGCGAAGCGGTTGAGATAGGCAAGGCAGGTCGCCTCCCGCATCGCTCCCGCCAATTCCACCTGGCCGAGGCCGCCGAGATACTCCACCCCCTCGGTCTCGCGACAGCGCTGGTACAGGGCGATGAAGGGATCCTGCCCGGCGGAGACCTGATAGGCCTCCAGGCTCGAACACACGCGCAGCCGGGTTCCCGGAATCGCCGCCCGGATCAGCGAAAAGCTGTCGAGCAGCACGTCGAGGCCACGGAACGGCGTGCTGGTGTAGGTCAGAATCGGCGGCCAGGGCTTCGCCGCCAGGATGTCCTCGTCCGGCCCGAACAGGTTGGCGAAGGCCGGCGCGATCCCATTGCGCATCACCCGGCAGACGGTCGGATCGAAAGGGAAGGCGTTCAGATACCCGTCCATCTGCCATCGGCTGACGAAGGCGATGCCGTCCAGGCAGTCGCGCAGGCCGGCGTCGGCCAGATTGGCCACGGCCGGCTGGTCGACGGCGTGCTGCGTCCAAAGGATCAGTTTGCGGTCGCCGCCCAGCTTGGCGCGCAGACGCAGCAGAAACTCCCGGTCGCACCCGTTCAGGAACACCACGACGTGAAAGTCGCACAGATCCTCGAGGCGGATCGAAGCGATGGGCAGGCAGCGCACCCCGCGCACGGTGACGGCCGTGCGCGTGCCGTTGACCATCGTGACCGCATGACCGGCGGCGGCCAGCGCCTCGGTCAGGTAGCAGAGTGCCGATTGCGACCCGCCGAGCGGCCGATGACGCGGCGTCCCGGGAGTGTAATCGCCTCCCGCCGGGTCTATGAATGCGATCTTGACGGTCATGCCTTGAAGGTCGAGATGGGCCGGCGCTAAATAACGGGCCGGCCGGATGCCGGCACTTCCTGCTGCATAGCACCAGTCCCCACCGGGAAGGTCAACCGGCATTTGCACCGTGCGTCGAAAGGCTGTGCGTGGAACAGAACATTGCCTTGACTTGGCAGCTTTCGGAAATTCACGGCTGGGGTCTGGTCGGCGTGCATACGGCGCTTTGCCTGTTGGCCCAGGGCCGCCCGCCGCTGTTGCTGGAACAGCCGCTGCTGACCACCCTGCGGCCGGAGAACCGGGAAAGAGTGACGGCCCTGCTTGCCGGCTATGAGCGCATCGGCGCCATCGCCGGTCGGGTCCGCGACAGGGTGGTGGTCATCGAAGGCTGGACGCTGCTGCATGCGCTGGCCAACGGCTTCACCGAGGGGCCGACATCCGCGCGCTTCCGCGGCAGCCGCAATGTCGGCGTGATCGCCTTCGAGGACAGCCGGTTCGATGCCGCCACGCTGGAGCGGGCGCGCCGCTACGACAAGCTCGTGGTGCATTCGACCTACAACCGGGATTTGCTTCTGGAGCAGGGACTCCCGGAGGTCGGCTGCGCTTTCCAGGGCATCGATCCGGGTGAGTGTCCTGCGCTGCCTCCCACCGGCCGGTTCGGTGACCGCTTCGTCATCTTCTCCGGGGGCAAGCTGGAGTTCCGCAAGGGCCAGGACATCGTGTTGGCCGCCTTCCGCCATTTCCACCGGCGCCACCCCGAAGCGCTGCTGGTCACCGCGTGGCACAATCACTGGCCGCATACCTCCAAAACGATCGCCGAATCCCCGTTGACGCCCGTACCCCCGATGATCGGCGAGAACGGTAAGCTGCGGATCGTGGAATGGGCGATGGCGCATGGCGTGCCTCCGGAAGGCTTCATCGACATGGGTTTCCTCCCAAGGCATCGGATCGCGGCGATCATGGCCGACTGTCACGCCGCCGTTTTCCCCAACCGCTGCGAGGGCGCCACCAACCTTGTCGCCATGGAGGCGATGGCCTGCGGTGTGCCGGTGATCCTGTCGGCCAACACCGGGCATCTCGACCTGATCCATGAGGACAATTGCCTGGCTCTCCGCAACCAGACTCCAGTCGTCGATCCCACCGGCTCGCGCCGCGGCTGGGGCGAATCCGCTGTGGACGAGATGATCGAACAATTGGAGAGCATCTATACCGACAGCACGGCCGCGCGGGTTCGCGCCGAAAAGGCCAGAACCTTCATGCACGGTGAACGGACCTGGCGCAACTTTGCCAACTCTTTCATTCAAGCTGCCGGCTGAGCCGTCGTGGGACGTTACCAGGCTTGCGGAAACGCACCATGCTGCGGCGGCCCGCCACTGCACTCGGGATGCATGAATCCTTCTCATGCATGGAGGCCGGATAAATCGTTTGTCGCAAACTGGCCGGATGCGGAGGTTTGGGCCGAGCTTTTGAGCATCGACAATTGGAGGAATGGCCTTGGCAAACGGAATTGAACGCTACCCGCTGGACGAGTCCTCGCCCTACCGGACCCAGTTCCTGGAATCGGTGCGGGTGCCGGTCGATGGTACCGAATTCCTGATGCTGAGCGGGCTGACGCCGCCGGTCATCGACGGCTCCGTTCCGAGCGACCGCATCGAGGCCTATGGCGACACGGAAATGCAGACCCGCAACATCCTGACGCAGCTGAAAGCCACGCTGGAACGGCGCGGCTATGGCCTGAACGACGTGGTCAAGGTCCAGGCCTTCCTGGTCGGCGATGCGCGGATGGGCGGACGGGCCGATTTCCAGGGCTATTCCCGCGCCTACGCCGAGGTGTTCGGCACCGCCGAAACCCCGAACATTCCGGTGCGCACCCGTGTGCAGGTGGCCGGGCTGGTGGAGCCGGGCTGGCTGGTGGAGATCGAGGCGATGGCCGCCAAGGCGGGGTGACCGCCGTCGCGACGGTCGGGCGGGACGGTCAGGCGGGACGCTCCGACGCCCCGCCCAACCGGTCGGCGATGGCCAGGACCAGATCGTCCGCGCCCGGCCGCCCGACGATCTGGACCCCCACCGGCATCCCGTTGCGGTCGTGCCCGGCCGGCAGCGCCAGCGCCGGCAGGCCAAGCAGGCTGAAGGGGCGGTTGAAGCGCAGGAAGGCCAGGGTGGTGGCGCCGGCAATGGTGACATCGTCGTCGTCGACACCGTCCAGACGCGGAGCCGGCCCACCGATCACCGGACAGAGCAGAACGTCCGCCGCAGCGAAAGCGCCCTCGATAACCGCCGCCCGATGGGCCTCGCGGTCGCGCAATGCCTGATCGTAGGCGTCGCGTCCCACCTCGGCCGCCGCGACCAGACGCCGCCGCACCGCCGCCGGATACCAGTCCGGACGCTCGGCCAGCGCCGTCCGGTGCAGGGCCGACGCCTCGAACGAGGTGATGGTCCCGGCGCAGGCGTTCAACGCGTCGAGCGGCGGCAGGGCGACCTCGGCCGCCAGCGCCCCGTCCCCGGTCATCCGGCACAGAACGGACCGGATGACCGCGGCGACCTCCGGATCGACGCCGGTCCGGAGCCATTCCACCGGCAAACCGACACGCAGAGGGCCGATGCGCAGACGGCTATCGTGTTGCTCCCTGAACGCCGGATCGCGCAGCGCGGCGAACACCGCGCGCAGCAGGGCGGGATCGCGGGCGATGAGGCCGATCTCGTCCTGCGAGGGCGACAGCGGCGCGATGCCGGGATCGCCGATGGCCCCGGCCGTCGGCTTGAAGCCGAGGACGCCGCACAGGGCGGCCGGGATGCGCACCGACCCGCCGGTGTCGGTGCCGAGCGCGAAGGGCACGATACCGGCCGCGACCGCCGCCGCCGACCCGCTCGACGATCCGCCGACGGCGAACCGCGCATCCAGCGGGTTCAGCACCCGCCCGAAATAGGGATTGAGCCCGGTGGCGGCATAGCAGTGCGGGTCGAGGTTCAGCGCCCCGATGGCGATGGCTCCGGCCGCCGCCAGACGGTCGAGCGCCACGCTGGTCCGCGCCCCACCCCAGCGGTAGCCGTGCCCGCCCCCCACCGTCGGCTGCCGCCCGGCGGTGACGAACACGTCCTTGTACGCGAAGGGCAGACCCCAGGGTGCCGGTCGCGGACCGTCCGCCGAAACCGCCGGCAGGGCCCGCGCCCGCTCCTCCGCATCGGGGAACAGCTCGATGAAGGCGTTGAGCCGGCTGGCGCGCGCCGCGGCCAGGGCGGCCGCGACGGCCTGGGCAGGCTCGCGGGGAGACGCGGCGGTCATGCTGGGGCCCTTTCAACAATGGTGCCGCGCATGGCGGCGGCAACGGCAGCTGCGGAAATCCCGGAACGGCCCCGTCTCCGGCAGGCGGAAACGGAGCCGTCCGGCCGGCGTCAGACGTGGCCGTAGCGCTCCAGCGCCTGCGCCAGGGTCAGGCCGTTCGACAGCTCCTCGCGGATGCGGATCTCGGTCGCGGTCAGCGCCTCCGATTCCGCCAGCACCTGCGGAACGATGGCCGCCGGGATGGCGAGCGCGCCGTCCTCGTCGGCCAGGATGAAGTCGCCCGGCTCGATCCGCACCCGCTCCACCGTGGCCCCGCGCAGGAAGACCGGAACCTGCCAGGCGTTGACCTTCCAGCGGCCGATCGACTGCACCGGCGTGCGGTAACGGGCATAGACCGGGAAGCCGTGATGGCCGAGCCAGCGCACGTCGCGGATGCCGCCGTCGACCAGCGCGCCGGTGCTGCCGCGCTCCTTCATGCCGATGGCGATCAGCTCGCCGAAATAGCAGATGCCGTCGCCGTCGCCGCTCCACACCGACACCTCGCCGGGCGACAGCCCCTGGCACGCCGCCATCTTGTCGGCGTCGCCGCCCAGCGGATAGGGCGTCATCTGGCCGCGGATGGTGTAGGCCCAGCCGGCCAGCCGCCCGGCGGTGGCGGGATAGGGCATGAATTCCGCCGCCAGCCCCTGGTCGGGCCAGCCCATCACGTCGAGCACGTCGGCGACGTTGGAGGTGTCGACGGCCAGGAAGCGGGTGCGGATGTCCTCGCGCTCTGCGGCGGTGAGGACCGTGTCGGTGCTGCTGCTCATGCTGGGGATCCTTGGGACTGTCAGATGCTGGGGATGTAGCCGCCGTCCACCCGCAGGGTGGAGCCGGTGACATAGGCGGCGCGCTCGCTGGCCAGGAAGGCGACGGCGTCGGCGTATTCGCGGGGCTCGCCGTAGCGGGCCATCGGGATGGCGGCGGTGCTCTCGGCGACGATTTCGGCGACCGGCCGGTTCTCGCGGGCCGCCTTGCTCTCGTCCAGGAAGCGGATGCGGTCGGTGGCGATGCGGCCGGGCAGGACGACGTTGACGGTCACGCCGTCGGCCGCCACCTCGCGGGCCAGCGACTTGGACCAGCCGACCAGGGACAGGCGCAGCGCGTTGGACAAAGCGAGGTTGGGGATCGGCGCCACGACGCCCGACGAGGCACTGGTCACGATCCGGCCCCAGCGACGCTTCCGCATGCCGGGCAGCACCCGGTCGGTGATGCGGATGACCGACAGCACCATCGCCTCGAACTGCGCCGACCAGATCTTCGGATCGACGCCGCTGGCCGGCGATGGTGGCGGGCCGCCGGTGTTGTTAACCAGGATGTCGATTGCGCCGAACCGCTCCTCGGCCAGGGCGACGTTGCGGTCGGTGGCGGCCGCGTCGCCCAGGTCCCAGACGATGGGGAGGCAGGGCGCGGCGGTTCCGGCGCTGCCAATGTCGGCGAGGATGGCGCTGGTGGCGGCCAGCGACGGCGCGTCGCGGTCGGCGATGACGAGGTTGGCGCCTTCGCGCGCCAGACCCAGGGCGATGGCGCGGCCGAGCCCGCCCCCGGCGCCCAGCACCAGCGCGGTGCGGCCGGAAAGTCCGAGATCCATGACGAATCCCCCTTCTGTTTTTCGTTTCTTGCTGAAAGCGGCGCTCAGGAGCCGACGCGCAGCGGCGCGCGCAGCTTGCGCAGATAGGCCAGCACCGACAGGGCGGTGATGCGGCCGGTCTTCGGGTTGTCGGTCGGGATGTTCTCAATGGCCATGGTGAAGGTCGCCGAGTCCGCCTCGACCTCGATGCGGTGGGTGTTGCGCTCCAGCGCCGGGTCGGCCCAGATCTCCAGCGTCGTACGATCGGGGCCGATGCCGGCCAGCGACAGCGCCACCGCCACGTTCAGGTTGGCCGGGAAGCCGACCGCCGCCTCGCGCGGGGTACCGTGGAAGATGCGCAGCGGCCCGGTGATGTCCTCGATGGCGATGCCGTTCTCGACCAGATAGGGCGCGCCGACCAGACCGCGCACCGGCTTGCGCGTCACCATGCGCACGGCGCGGATTTCTCCCTCCGCCGCCGCCGTCACCGCGTCGAGCCCGAGCAGCGCCCCGGTCGGCACGACGATCTGCCCGCCATGGGCACGGGCGGTGGCGACCAGCCCCTCGTTGGCCAGCAGGGCGCCGGAGCTGAGCACCACCGCCGTCTTGCCGGCGCGGAGGAACGGCTCGACGATGGCCGGAAGCAGTGCTGCGGGGGCGCATTCGACGACGAGGTCGGCGAGCGGCTCCAGCTCGGCGATGTCCACCACCGGCACCGGGTGGGTCAGGGCGGACAGGCGGTCGGCCGCCGCCGCCTTGTCGCGGGCCGAGACGGCGGTCAGGACGCAGCCGTCCAGCCCCTCGTCGAGCGCCTCGACGATCTTCAGCCCGACGGCGCCGAGGCCGGCGACGGCGACCCGCAGCGGGGGCAGAGCGCGGGCGTGCGCCGGGGTTTGGGACAGCCCAAGGGGCGTCTCAGTCATGATGGAACCTTTCGGATGGGAGCCGGCCCGAGGGGGCCGGCGTCAGGAACGGGTTAGGGGACCAGCGTCGGGGACCGGTTCAGGGGGTGGTGGCGGCCGGCGGCGGCATCAGCCCGGCGAAATGGTCGGCGATCTGGCCGGCGGTGGCGAACCAGACCTCGTCGCGGTGGGCGTCGAGATGCTCCAGCACCCGGCGGAACTGCTTGATGCGGAAGGGCTGGCCGACGATGAAGCTGTGGATGGTGATGCCGTAGGCGAGCGGCTGGTCCTTCGACTGGCGCAGCATCTCGTCGAAATTGTCGATGGCCATGTCGGCGAAGGCCGGTGCCGTGCCGTCATGCAGCACCACCATCGGCACGTCGTTCACCTCGTGCGGATAGGGCACGCTCAGCAGCGGCCCGCCGGTGGTCCGCATCCACACCGGCTGGTCGTCCATCGGCCAGTCCAGCGTGTAGCGGTAGCCGGCCTCGGCCAGCAGATCCTCGGTGTTGGCGCTGGGATGGGCGCCGGGGCTCATCCAGCCGGCCGGCGGTTTGCCCTCGTGGCGGCGGATGGCCTCGGTCGCCTCGGCGATCAGGCGGCGCTCCTCCTCCAGGCCCATGCCGTTCTGGTGCTCGCCGTTGGTCCGGCCATGGGCGACGATCTCGTCGCCGCGGCGGCTCAGCGCCGCGACCAGCTCCGGGCAATGCTCGTAGCATTCGGTGTTCAGCAGCACCGTCAGCGGCAGGCGGTGGGCGTCGAACAGGTCGATCAGCCGCCAGCCGCCGACCCGGTTGCCATATTCCCGCCACGCCCAATTGTAGCTGTTGGGATGGCTCAGCCCCGGCGAATAGGGCAGCCCGAGGCCGCTGCCGTAGGGGAAATGCTCGACGCAGAGCGCCACATAGACGGCCAGCCGCTTGCCCCCCGGCCAGGAGAAGTCGGGACGGTCGGTGATGGCGGAATAAGGGAAGCGGTTGTGGGAGGGGAGCATCGCTTGTCCTGCCTTCGGTTCGATGTATTCAGGGCCGGTAGTCGGCCGGGGCGACGACCGAGCTTAGATCAACCTCGCCCAGCGTGTCAGAGGTGACGAGCAGCGCCGGCAGCACGACCTTGGCCTCGACCGGCTTCTTGCCGGCGGCGGCCAGCGCCTGGGTGAAGGCGGCGCGGCCCTGCGCCACCACCTGCTGGATGGAGGTGCAGGCCAGCTCGCGGTCCTTCAGCAGCTGCTGCGCCGTCGGGCTGAAGTTGGAGGCGGAGACCCGCACCGCCGGCATGCGGCCGGCCGCCTTCATCGCGGCGACCACGCCGGCCGCCATGTCGTCGGTGGCGGCATAGACGCCCTTCAGCTCGGGGAAACGCTGGGTCCAGTCCTCCGCCGTGGTCAGGGCGGCGTTGCGGTTGTCGGCCAGCCGGGATTCGGCGACGACCGTCACCCCCGGCGCCTCCTTCGCCAGCGTCTCGCGGAAGCCCTTGGCCCGCAGGTCGGACCAAGCCTGCCCGGTCGGTCCCGCCATCATCGCCACCTCGCCCTTGCCGCCGATGGCCTGGGCCAGACAGCGCGCCTGGAGACGGCCCATGTCGTAATGGTCGGCGCTGACCGTCGCGCTGAGCCGGTCGCTGTTGGGCGGCGAGGAGATGCCGATGACCGGGATGCCGCGGCCGACCGCCTGCTCCACCACAGCCCGCACCGCGTCGCCGTTGGTCGCGCCGACGATGATGGCGGCGACGCCGCGCTGGGCCAGATCCTGGATCTGGGCGATCTGCTGGCTGCTGTTGGCGTCGCCGCCGGCGTTCAGCTTGACCAGCGTGACGCCGGCGGCCTTGGCCTCCTGCTCCGCCCCGTAGACGGCGGAGATCCAGAAGGACGAGGCGAGGTTGGGGATGGCGAAGCCGATTGCCTTGTCCTGCGCCAGGGCCGGCGCGGTGGAGAGCAGCAGAAGGGCGGCGAGGCTTCCGGCAAAGCGGATAGGGGAGCGGGTCATGTCCGTGTCCTTGATTGGGAGTGGAAGGACGGCAGAGAGCGCAGAAGCGTTTCGAGAAGGCCGGAGGCGATGATGACCACCCCGACGGCGATCTGGGCGACGAAGGGCGAGACGCCCTGAAGGTTGAGGCCGGTCAGCAGCACCTGGATGAAGGCGGCCCCGATCACGACGGCGGCCACGCTGGCGATGCCGCCGCTGAGCGCGGTGCCGCCGATGACAGCGGCGGCGATGGCCTGAAGCTCCATCCCGGCGCCTTCGGTGGGCAGGCCGGAGCCGGCGCGGACCGTCATCAGCACCCCGGCGAGGCCGGCGAACAGGCCGCACAGGCCATAGGCCCAGAGCTGGACGCGCCGGGTGTCGACGCCGACCAGCGCCACCGCCTCGGGGTTCGAGCCGGCCATCAGGATGCGCCGGCCGGCGAGGCTGCGGCCGACCAGCAGGGCCGCCCCGACCGCCAGGACCAGCGCCGCCCAGCTGGCGGCGGGCAGGACCGGCATCGGCTCGAAGCCGAGGCGGGTCACCGCGCCGGCCGCGTCGAGCGGTACCACCTGCCCGTCGCCGGTGATCAGCAGCGACAGGCCGCGCACCGCGATCAGGCTGCCCAGCGTGGCGACCACCGGCTGGAGGCCGAGCGTGCCGACCAGCGCGCCGTTGACCAGCCCGCAGAACAGACCCGCCAGCGCCCCGGCGGCCAGTCCGGGCAGGCCCCAGGCGTTGCAGGCCATCGCCGCGCAGACGCTGGACAGAGCGGCGACGGCGCCGACCGAGATGTCGAAGCCCCGGGTCGCCAGCACGAACATCTGGCCGATGGCGAGCAGGGCGAGGACCCAGACCTGCGCCCCGATGTTGGCGGCGTTGCCCAGGCTGAGGAAGCGCGGCGCGGTGGCCGCGAACACCGCCACCGCCAGGATCAGGCAAAGCGGCGCGACCCGGAAGGGGATGGGAAGGACGGAACCGGCGGCACGCAGGCCATCGGCGGAGCGGCGCAGGAGACGGGCGCTCATGACCGGTCCTCCTCCGGCTGACGGGCGGGCCGGACCGGCAGCAAAAGAAGAAGCCGGGGCGCCTGCTGGAGCATCACCGCGCCGAGGATCACCGCGGCGATCATCAGCTGCTGGTAGGCGACGGGCAGGTTCAGCAGCACCACCGCGTTGTTCAGCATGGCGATGACCAGCACACCGCACAGAGTCTGCACCGCCCTGCCCTGCCCGCCGGCCAGCGGGATGCCGCCGACGGCGCAGGCCGCGATGGTCTCGAACGGCAGGTTGGGGGCGAGGCCGGGCTGGCCGGAGGCGACCCGGCTGGTCAGGATGACGGCGGCAAGGGCGCAGAAGGCGCCGGCCAGCAGATAGCCCGCCAGCACCGACCGCCACACCGTGATGCCGGACAGCCGCGCCGCCGTGCCGTTGGCGCCGACGAGGTACCAGAGCCGGCCGGCGCGGGTGTGGGCGAGCAGGAGGTGCAGCAGCGCGAAGCTTGCCGCCGCCGCCAGGATCGGCACCGGGATGCCGGCGACCCGGCCGCGCGCCGGCCAGGAGAAGGCGTCGCTCGGCGGCGCGTCGATCGGCAGGCCGCCGGCCAGAACCGCCGCCCCGCCACCGGCCACCATCAGCATGCCGAGCGTGACGAGGAAGGGCGGCAGGGAAAAGCGCGCGACCAGCGTGCCGTTGACGAGACCGACCAGCAGCACCGCCGTGGCGCCGGCTGCGAAGCCGCCCGCCACCCCGGCGGACGGCAGGGCCAGCACCGTCACCACGCTGGCCAGCGCCGCCGATGCGCCAAAGGAGAACTCGATCCCGCCGAGGATCAGCACGATGGTCTGGCCACAGGCGGCGATGCCGAGGATGGAACCGACCCGCAGCAGATTCTCCAGATTGCCGGTGCTGGCAAAGCGCGGCACCGACAGGGCGAAGACGCAGAACAGCAGCAGGACGACCCAGACGGCGGCGGGCGGGTTGAGACGGCCGGAGAAGCGGCGCGGCCGGGCGCCGGTCAGGGCCATCATGCCGCCCTCCGTCCGGCCAGCCGGTCCATCAGGGCGGCGCGGCCGGTGCCGCGCGGCAGCTCGCCGTCGAGGCTGCCGTGCCGCACGACCAGGATGCGGTGCGACAGGGCCATGACCTCGTCGAGGTCGCTGGAGGCGACGACGACGGCGACGCCCCGGCCGGCGGCCTCGACCAGCGCGTCGTGGATGGTTTCCCGCGCGGCGATGTCGACGCCCCGCGTCGGCTCCAGCACCACCAGGACCCGCAGGTCCGGCACCGCCAGATTGCGCGACAGCAGCAGCTTCTGCTGGTTGCCGCCGCTGAACCCGGCGGCCGGCCGCTCCGGCTGGAAGGGGTGCAGGTTCAGCCGGCGCAGCCAGGGCATCAGCGCCGCCGCCTCGCCGCCCGGCCGCAGCAGCCCGCCGCGCGAGAACAGCGCGACGGTCGAGGAGGACGCGTTCTGGAGCGCCGCCAGCGGGCCGAACAGCCCCTCGGCGTGGCGGTCGGCCGGGACATAGCCGACCCCGGCGGCGACGGCCCGCACGCGGTCGCCCGGCGGCAGCGCCTCCCCCCGCACCGCAAGCGTGCCGGCGGCGACCGGCCGGGCCCCCGCCAGCGCCGCTGCCAGCTCCAGGGCGCCCGACCCGACCAGCCCGGCCAGCCCGACGATCTCGCCCGCCCGCACGGTGATGTCGGCCGCAACGTCCGCCGGCCCCAGCATCAGTCCGGTCGCGGTCAACACCGGGGCCCCCGGCTGCGGCAGCGTGCGGTCGCCGGACTCCACCATGTCGCCCAGCATGGCGCGGACCAGCTCTGCACGGCTGAGCGAGGCCAGCGGCTCGGCGTCGATCACCGCGACGCCGTCGCGCAGGACGGTGACGTCGTCGGCCAGCGCCTCGATCTCGTCGAACTTATGGCTGATGAAGAGGACGGCGGTGCCCTCCGCGCACAGGCGGCGGACCACGCCGAACAGCCGGTCGGTCTCGTCATGGGTCAGGGCGGCGGTCGGCTCGTCCAGCACCAGCAGCGTGCAGCGCTGCCCCAGCCCGCGGGCGATCTCCACCAGCTGGCGTTCGCCGACCGACAGCCGCTCGACCGGAAGGTCGAGGTCGCAGCCGAGGCCGACCGCGTCCAGCCAGGCCCGCGCCGTGGTGCGCGGCACCAGGGCCGGCCGGGCGCGCAGACCCGCCGCGCCTGCGATGGCGAAGGCCGACAGATTCTCCAGCACCGACAGATGGGGGAACAGGCTGAGATGCTGGTAGATCGGGATCACCCCGGCGGCAATCGCCTGCCTCACCCCGGCGAAACGGGTCGGAACGCCGTTCAGCGCGATCTGTCCACGGTCGGGCTGGATGGCGCCGACAACGATCTTCACCAGCGTGCTCTTGCCGGCGCCGTTCTCGCCAAGAAGCGCATGGACCTTTCCCGGCCGCAGCCGCAACGAAGCGTTGCGGAGCGCACAGGTCGCCCCGTAATTCTTGGCAATGCCGCTGACTTCGAGCGTCCAAATCTTACCGGGATCGCCCCTTGTCTGTCGTGTCATGGCTGTTCGTGTCACGGTAACCCTCGCGCTTGCCCTGTTTCTTTTGAACTCTGACGGTTCAGTGACAGGAAGCGTGCCGGAGGACACCGGACCTCACAAACGACTTGTTCGGCCCCTATGCATGACCTAGGCTCATCCATGGGAGGCTATGCCGATGCCGAAACGACCGCTGCCGCCGCTCAACACCCTGCGCGGGTTCGACGCCGCCGCGCGGCATCTCTCCTTCACGCTGGCGGCCGACGAGCTGCACCTGACCCAGGGCGCGATCAGCCGGCAGGTGCGCGACCTCGAACTGGCGCTGGACTGCCAGTTGTTCCGCCGCATGACCCGACGCATCGAACTGACGCCGGAGGGCGAGGATTTCGCCCGCACCGTCCGCGATACCTTGAGTGAGCTGGAGCGCTCGGCGCAGCGGATCGGCCGGTCGCGGACGATGCGCACCCTGACCATCTCGATCCTGCCGACCATCGCGTCGCTGTGGCTGATGCCGCGCCTGCATCTGTTCACGCAGGCCAACCCCGGCGTCGAGGTGCGGATCATCTCGTCGATCGAGCCGTCGAACCTGCTGGCGCACGAGGCCGACATCGCGATCCGCGTCGGCCGCATTCCGGGCCGCCGCTACGAGCGCGGGCAGCCGCGCATCGACCTGGACATGGTGACGAGCTGGGACGGCGTGCAGGCGGACGAGCTGTTCCCCGACATCCTCCGCCCGGCCTGCGCGCCGGAGCTTGCGGGCGAGGCGGTGCTGGAGGACGGGCGGCCGCTGGTTCGCCTGCCGCTGATCCACACCTCCAGCCGCCGGCACGCTTGGCCGGACTGGCTGAAGGCGACCGGCGGACAAGCCGTCGCCGGAAGCGGCGGCGAGCTGGAGTTCGGCCATTTCTTCATGTCGCTGGACGCCGCCCGCCAGGGCCGCGGGATCGCCATCGTGCCCGACATCCTGCTGGCGCAGTACGACCGCCGCGCCGAACTGGCGATGCCGCTGCCATCCGAGCTGCGCAGTGCCGGCGAATATTACCTGCTGATCCACGAAAGCCGGCTGGACGATCCCCGGACGCAGGCTTTCCGCGGCTGGATCCTGGCGGAAGCCCACAAGGCACGCGACGGCTTGACGTCCCCGGCCGGCCGGAGCGTCGGCACAATTCCTTCGCAGCTTTCCGATCTTTAACGCTGCAACCACACGTCCTGACGGATCGATCCACGATGTCGATGCCACCCCTTGGGACGGCCCACCTTTTTTGGCGGCTGGCGCACGAGGGTCGAGGCCCGAAAGAGCCCCGGCAGCATGGTGCATTTACGCAAGCCGAAGAGACGGCCGATGCCGGGGCCGCACCAGCACGCCAACCGCGCCCAGTCCGCGGTGCGATTCGCCGTCGAGCATGTGTTCGCCGACCGGAAGGCAAGCATGGCGCTGTTCATCCGCACCATCGGCTTCGCTCGTGCGACGGTGAAGATTGGGATCGCCAACCTCGCCTACAGCGTCCAGCCATTCCATCGTCTGCCGGCAAACTTTGCAACAGAGCCCCCCTTATCGTCTTCAAGCAACGGATCTCCGGTAAAGCAGCTTGATCGCGATGCCTCCGGCGCAGAGCACAACAATTGCGCTGGCGATGAACACGCTGCTCAGTCCGCGTTCCCCCGCGACCCATCCCAGCGCCGGGCTGCCGACCGCCATCGCGAGGTCGAGGAACGCCGTATAGATGCCCATGGTCAAGCCGCGGTTCTCTGGTGAGGTTCCGCGCACGGCCTCCACACCAAGGCCCGGATAGACGAGCGAGTAGCCGAATCCGGCAAGCGCGGCGCCGGCGGCGGCGATCAAGGCGCTGGAGGCGAGCGACATGAACACAAGGCCCGCCGACTGCACGAGCACGAAGATCAACGCGACTTTGGCGCCGCCGTACTTGTCCGGCAGATGACCGGCGATCATGCGCGAGACGATGAGTGCCGCGCCGAACGCCGTGAACGGCAACCAGATCGGTTGCCAGTGTTGCTCGGCGAATAGCAACGAACTGAAGGCCAGGATCGAGCAATAGCCGATGCTGCTGAGCGCCGCGCCGAGGCCCGGCATCCACACCGAGCCCATGACCGTCTTCAGCGCGGAGTGCGCTCTGTAAGGATGTGGCTCTACGGCAGGCATGCGCCGCAGGACGAGGAGCACGATGATCGGAAGCAGCATCGTCACGAGCGCAATCACGGCGAATCCGGAGGAGGTGAACAGGACAGTGCCGATGGGACCGCCGAACGCCAAGGCGGCGAACATCGCGGTCCCGACCCATGCGATCACCTTGCCCGCATGGTTTTTGTCGACCAGAGCGAGGCCCCAACTGACGCCGCCGGTGATGATGAAGCTCTCGGCACCGCCAAGCAGACCGCGACCGATGAGCAGGATCGCCACGGAGATGACCGGCACGCTGACGAAGGCGAGCGACAGCAGGTAAAGCAGGCCGGAGATGGCGGCCGCGATCAGGCCAACGATGACGCCGCGTTTCGCGCCATGCTTGTCGGAAAAAGAGCCTGCCCAGACGCGAGACACCAGCGAGGCGGCAAACTGCGCGCCCGCCACCAAACCGACGACGACGGTTCCGAAGCCGAGATCGTTTTCGATATGGAGAGGTAGGACCGGCAGGGCGAGGCCGATGATCAGGAAGCCGGCCAGCACCGCCGCCATGATCGGCATCAGGCGAATGGCAACGAAACGTCCCGACTGCGAGGAGGATGCGGCGTTTGCCATGCTACTTTGCGCGCCTCATTTGATCGACGGTGAAGACGAAATCCTGGCTCGCCTGCGAGGTGTGGCAGGACCTGCAGCGGTCGAAGCTCTCGTCAGTCTTCGCGGTGCGGTCGGGATTGAACCACTGGAACTCCCATTCGCCCGTGCGAAGCTCCGGCGAATGCCGCGTGCCCCAGCCGGCGCGCCTCTCCATCACGACATAGCGATAGAGCTCGTCGTTGCGATAGTCCTCCATCGTGATGACTGTTCCGCTGGGCATGGGTTGGCCGTTCTTGACGGCCTCGATCGCCTCCCGGCTGGTGAACAGTTCTTCGCGCGTGCCGCCTCGATTGAAGGTCGCGTAGTGCACGCCCTATGGCATCGCCCGGGTTGATCGCGCGGCGTTCCTTGCCTTCTTCCCGAACCCAGCCCTGGCCGGAACTCATGATCGGCAACTGTCCGGCGGGATGGGTGTGCCAGACGGTGCGCGCGCCGGCGATGTCTCCCACGCGGAACTTGGTGACCGAGCTGCCAACCGCGGCGACGCGTCCGATGATCTCGTGCCCGGGAACGCAAGGATAGTTGGTCGCCGGATAAGGCGGCCCCCATTCCTGCCGGGCAATGTGAATGTCCGAATGGCACATCGCCTGCCTCCTTTTTTGCTGTTTCCGGCAACGCGATTTTCCGTGCTCCGAAAGCTTTCGAGCTCAATCGGATCGCTGTTCGCGCTGGTAGCGGATGTCCGCTCTCTCTTGGACGAAACGCTTGCGAGAACACTATAGCGCGGGACAGAATGTACTATTAGATGATAGATGCTGATTGAACTAATAAGGAAAACTTCTGAATGGCGGGAGAAGGCTTGAATGAACTCGCGGCCTTCATGGTGGTCGCAGAAGAACGGAACTTCACCCGCGCGGCGAAGCGTCTGGGCGTTTCCCAATCGGCCTTGAGCCAGACCGTCCGCGTCCTGGAGGCGCGTCTTGGCCTGCGGTTGCTCACCCGGACGACGCGCAGCGTCGCGCCGACCGAGGCTGGCGAGAGGCTTGTTCACTCCATCGGCCCGCGGATCGCGGAGATACGAAGAGAGTTGGACGCCTTGAGCGATCTCCGGGAAAAGCCCTCAGGCACAATCCGCCTGACGGCCACGGAATATGCTGCCGAAGCGATCCTTTGGCCCGCGGTGGCGAAGCTCGTGAACGACTATCCCGACATCAAGGTGGAGATTGTGACCGATTATGGCCTCACGGACATCGTGGGGGAGCGTTTCGATGCCGGCGTGCGTCCGGGGGAGACGGTGGCGAAGGACATGATCGCGGTTAGGGTAGGGCCGGACCTGCGAATGGCGGTCGTTGGGGCGCCGTCCTATTTCGCATCGCGCCCGTTGCCAAAAACGCCGCAGGACCTTACCGGCCACAACTGCATCAATCTGCGCCTGCCCATCCACGGCGGCCTTTACGCGTGGGAATTCGAGAAGAAAGGCCGTGTGCTCAACGTCCGGGTGGATGGGCAGTTGGTCTTCAACACTTCCAGCCTCATGTTGAAGGCCGCGCTCGACGGATGTGGCCTCATCTATCTCACCGAAGGTCAGGTCGGACCTTATCTCGCCGATGGACGCCTCGTCCGGGTGCTCGCCGACTGGTGCGAGCCGTTCTCCGGCTATCACCTCTATTATCCCAGCCGCCGTCAGCCGACACCAGCCTTCGCGCTGCTCGTTGAAGCCTTGCGCTATCGGGTTTGATGCAAGCACAGCGCGGCCCGATGCAAGGCGAGAGCGCGACCATGGGGCGTTCGACCATATCTCGGGCTGTTACAGCTGCCGTCATCCCGCAACTCCAGCATCCCCTGAATGACCGTTCCCGGCTTTGGCTGACTCTTGTTCGACCCGGTGGCCCACCGCTTCACCAGGATGCCGCTCTCCAGTCGCAAAGCGCACCATGAATTCGTTGCGGATCAGAGCCCGCTCCCGCGCCGTCAAGGTGATGTCGCTCACCAGATCATCTCCCTCAATCCTCTCCCCGCGATACGCGGAACCAATGCTCAGCATATTGCCGACACAGTTCAGCCTCCACGCCATCTCCGGTGCGTTCGGCATCTGCCGCGCGGGCGAGCCACTGAGATTGTTTCTGAAGCGCCGATCCGTTCACGCGGGCAGGTGATGGTCGTATCCCAGACAGCCTCGCAGGAAGCGGGCGACCGCCTGCTGGGCAACGCTGCCGACATCTTCCGGGGAAGCCGATCCGTATACACCCCACAGGCATTCCTCATGCAGACCGGCTTCACAGAGAGCCCGGAAATGAGCAGCAGCGCCGGGCAGTGCCAGAAAGTTCCAGCCGGGTACGTCGCTCCGCTCTGCCAAACGCTGCAGTATGGCTGCAATTTGACGTTCCGCGCGCCGAATTCCGCGCTCGTAGAAGATGCGGCCAATCTCCGGAAAACGAACGGTTTCAGCCATCACGAGGCGGGTCACGGCAAGCGCTGACGGGGACAGTATCAAGTCCAGATAGGCTCGCGCCGTGTCCTCCAGTACAGCCTCGGTTCCCTTTTCCTCCACCTGCACAGCGGCAAGGGTGGACCAGGGCAAAGTCCCGATTTCCTCGACATAGGCTGCGAACAGCGCTGCTTTGGAAGGGAAATAACGATAGAGCGTGCTCTTGGAGCCGCCCACCTCGGCGGCGATACCATCCATCGAGGCATCGGCATAGCCCTGTCGAAGAAAGGTTCGGCCGGCGACCGTCAGGATTGCGATCCGCCGGACGGATGGGCCTGCTGGCATGGTCAAACACCTTCCGATCGGCCGGTTCACGGTGTGGTCATGCCCGATCACGCGGCGGCAATATTTCGGACTTGCGCAGCGGCTGTATCCAGAAAGGCCTGGGCAAGGCCGGGATCGTTGACGACGCGCGAGAGCGTCAGCGCACCGACCATCAGTGAAAGAATCGCCATTGCCTTGCTTTTGAACTCTTCGCCCTGCGTTTCCGAAATCAGTCGTTCGAGGATGTCGAGATGCGTCCTGATCCCGGTTTCGAATGACGCCTTCACCGCGGCGCCGTGCCTGGCGGCATCGGAACCGAGCGCCACGATCGGGCAGCCGTCGGTCTTTTCCTCGCGGTGCCCGGCGCTGAGATAGAAGCCGATCACCTGGCCAAGCGGATCCTCTGGATTTGCAGTGGCCGCCGCCGACCATCGGCAGTATGCGCTCTCCAACGCCCGCGTCGACGACTGAGCCGCCAAATCCTCCTTGGAGGTGAACTGCTTATAGAAGGCACCCTGGGTCAGGCCCGCCGCCTCCATCAAATCCTTGAGGCCGATGCCGTCGAAGCCGTGCTCCCGGAAAAGACGGCTCGCCACGTTGATCACAGTCTGCCGGTTTTCCTCAGCCTGAATGCGACTCACACGCATGGTACGCTCCTGTTTAGATTTTGACTGACATCTATAGGAGATATGGATGACCGGCACAATTCTCCACCTCGACCTACTCCACAGGACGTCTCCGAGGTAGCGGATGGGACGCGCGATGCCGGCCCCAGGCACCACCCATCATCGCGGCGGTCGTCAGAAGCCCGTACGAAACCGCTGCCAGGGCCGTAATCTGGAACAGGGTCGAAAGCCCGGCACCGAACCAGATGACCGCCGCCCAGCCGATGAAGGCGGCGATGATCATGCGGACGGTGCCGGCCAGGACGGGAAACAGGACGCGCTTCGCTCCCTGGCTGGCGAAATAGAGCGCCAATCCCAGCCCGACCGCACCGTAAGCCGGTGCCACGATCCGCAGATAGAGGGTGCCCATCGCCAGCACCTGGGGATCGTCGCTGAACAGGCCGATCCAGGCCTGTGGGAAGATCGCGGCGGCAAGGCCGATGGCCTCGGTCATTCCGAAGGCAAGAGCGGCGCCGATCCAGGCGACACGGCGCGCACGCGCCGGCTGCCCGGCCCCGATGTTGTGGCCGACCATGGTGACCATGGCGGTGCCGAGCCCGAAGATCAGCGGAATCTGGATGTAATCGAGCCGCGAGGCGATGCCGTACCCGGCGATGGCATCGGCGCCGAACCGGCCGACCGCGGCGGTGACGAGGGTGACGGTGAGATTGACCTGGACGGTGCCGATCGCCGATAGGAAACCCACCCCGAGGATATCCTTGAACAGCCTTGCCCGCAGGGGAACGACCCTCAGCTTCACGAGGCTCCTCGAAGACCGCAGATACAGAATCAGCGCAAGTGCGGCGAACAGGTAGTAGACGACCACCGCGACCCCGCCGCCGGCGACGCCGAGACGCGGCACGGGGCCCCAGCCGAAGATCAGGGCCGGCGACAGGAGGATGAGGAGCACGGTGCCGGACGAGATCACCAGGGCCGGCACCCTCACATTCCCGGCGCCGCGCAGGGCCGACGACAGCAGGGCGGTGACCCAGATCGGGATGGAGCCGGCGAACACCGCCCCCGAATAGGTGAGCGCCGCCTCCAGCGCCGGTCCCGTTCCTCCCATCGCCCGATAGAGGATCGGTGCGGCAAGGAGAGCCGCAGCGGTGAAGAGGACGCCGAATGCGCCGGCCAGGACGACCGCGTGCCAGATCAGCGCTTCGGCATCGTCGTGGCGCTTCGCTCCCAAGGCCCGCGCGACGGCCGAGGAGACACCGCCGCCGATGCCGCCATTCGCCATCATCTGCATGAGCATGAGCACGGGAAAGACCAGGGCGACCCCGGCGAGCGCGTCCGTCCCGAGAAAGCCGACGAAATACGTCTCGGCCACCCCGACCAGAGTCTGGACGACCAGCACCAGGGTCGTCGGCACCGCGAGGCGGAGCATCGTCGGTGCGACCGGCCCGTCGAGAACGCCGGACGGCACTTTATAGGCGGGCACCGGGGCCGCCGGCCCCTCCTGGCGGGACAGAGCGCTCATGGGATTTCCTTCATTGCACCGGATGCGACGGGCCTGTTCCCGGCGCGGGCCATGGCATGGCCTGTTCAGACCGGCAGCCGCAGCATCTTGCGCAGGCTCTTGTCGAAGGCGGCGGCCGGGACGAAGCGGCGCAGAAGGCTGACCTGCCGCGCCAGCTTCCCGGCCGGGTAGCGCAGCTTCGGCGCGACCTCCGTTGCGGCCTTCACGATGGTTTCGGCCACGGTTTCGGGCGTGTCGCCCTTTTTGATCGCGTCCTCGACGGCCACGGTCACGCCGGCCCGCGCCGACGCATAGGCGTCGAGCGACCGGTCCGGCTTGATGAGGTTCCCGTCGAACGAGGTCCGGGTATAGGCGGGCTCGACCAGCGTGACCCGGATGCCGAGCGTGCGCAGTTCATGGTCCAGCGACTGGGAATAGCCTTCCACGGCATGCTTCGTCGCCGCGTAGAGCGCGAAATAGGGGGCCGGAATGAAGCCGTGCGCCGAGCTGAGATTGACGATCCTGCCGCTTTTCTGGCGCCGCATGATCGGCAGCACGGCGTTGGTCATGCGGATGACGCCGAACATGTTCACATCGAACAACGCCCGCGCTTGGGCGAGCGAGGATTCCTCGGCACCTCCGAAGAGGCCGACGCCGGCATTGTTGACCAGCAGATCGATGCGGCCGGCGTCGTCCAGCACCTCATCGACCAGGGCCGCCACGGAGGCGTCGTCGGTGACGTCGCAGGTCAGCATGGTGACGCCCTCGGGGCCTTCGGCGTCCGCGTGACGGCTGGTGCCGAACACGTCGAAGCCTGCGGCTTGCAGGGCCTTGGCCGCCGCGTAACCGATGCCGGACGAGGCGCCTGTCACCAGTGCAATGCCGCGGTTGGTCTTTGCCATCGAAGTCTCTCTTTCTTCCTTGTGCTGGGATCGGCCTTGCGAGCGGCGGCGGCGCGCTTGAACGCCCCGTCATTTAGATTGCGTTCGAACTCTATAATCGATATAGATGTCATACGCAATCTAAATTGACTGAGGCGGCGGGCATGAAAAAGAGACCCATGGTCGTGGTGGGTGGCGTTCTGACGGTGGTGCTGGGCGCCGCCGCGGTCGTGACGCTGTCCATGCACACGCAGGAGGCATCGGCGGTGAGCGATCCCCGGCAGGAGGCACCGATCGTCCGGCTTGCCGCAGCGGTTCCGGTGGCCGGATCGGATCGCGGTTTCACCGGCGTCGTCGGGGCGAGGGTGCAGAGCAATCTCGGTTTCCGCGTCCCCGGCAAGATCATCGAACGGCTGGCGACGGTCGGGCAGCCGGTCAAGGCCGGCCAGCCGCTGATGCGCATCGACGAAACCGATCTGCGCCTCGCGCTGACGGCCAAGCGCAATGCCGCTGCCGCGGCGCGTGCCGTGGTCGTTCAGACCCAGGCGGATGAGCGGCGCTACGCCAGCCTGCTCAATGACGGATGGGCCTCCCGCCAGCGTCATGAACAGGCGAAGGCCGCGCTGGACACCGCCAGGGCGCAGTTCGCCAGCACCGAGGCGGACGCCCGGGTCGCCGAGAACGAGGCGACCTATTCGGTCCTGGTGGCAGACAGCGACGGCACGGTGGTCGAAACGCTGGGCGAGCCGGGGCAGGTCGTCGCCGCCGGCCAGACCGTCGTCCGCCTCGCCCAGGCCGGCCCGCGCGAGGCGGTGGTGGCGCTGCCTGAAACCATCCGGCCGCAGATCGGCTCGCCGGCGGAGGCCAGCCTCTATGGCGCCGACGGACAGCGTTACGGCGCGCATCTGCGCCAGCTGTCGGACGCCGCCGATGCCCAGACCCGCACCTACGAGGCGCGCTACGTGCTCGACGGCGACGCCGCGGCGGCACCGCTCGGGGCGACGGTCACCATCAGGCTGACCGGCCGGCCGGGGGGGCAGACCGATCGGGCGGACATGCAGGTGCCGCTGGGCGCCGTGCTGGACGACGGCCGGAGGACCGGTGTCTGGACCCTGGAGCGCACCAGCTCGACGGTGCGCTTCCAGACGGTCCGGCTGGTCCGGGTAAGCGGCGACACCGCTGTGATCTCCGGGCTCGGCCTCGGCGATCCGGTGGTGTCGCTCGGCGCCCATCTTCTCCAGGAGGGGGTCCGCGTCAGGACCGCCGCCGACAGCGGGGTCCGGTGATGAGCCTCAATCTTTCCGCCATCGCCGTCCGTGAACGGGCGGTCACCCTGTTCTTCATCCTTCTGCTGGCGGCGGCAGGCGCCTTCGCCTTCGTCATGCTCGGACGGGCGGAGGATCCCTCCTTCACCATCAAGACCCTGACCGTCACCAGCGTCTGGCCGGGCGCCACCGCGCGCGAGATGCAGGATCTCGTCGCCGAACCGTTGGAAAAGCGCCTTCAGGAGCTGAGCTGGTACGACCGGGTGGAGACGACCACGCGGCCCGGCTACGCCTATATGACGCTCACGCTGAAGGACAGCACGCCGCCGGCCAGGGTGCAGGAGGAGTTCTATCAGGCCCGCAAGAAGATGGGCGACGAGACGCGCAACCTGCCGCCCGGCGTGCTCGGCCCCTTCGTCAACGACGAATATTCCGACGTCAGCTTCGCCCTCTATGCGCTGAAGGCCAAGGGGCTGCCGATGCGCGAACTGGCCCGGCAGGCGGAGGCGATCCGCCAGGACCTGCTGCATGTGCCCGGCGTCAAGAAGGTCAACATCCTGGGCGAGCGTCCGGAACGGATCTTCGTCGAGTTCTCCTATGCCAGGCTGGCGACGCTCGGCGTGTCGGCCCAGGACATCGTCGCCGCCCTGCAACGGCAGAACAGCGTCACGCCGTCGGGTTCCATCGACACCCAGGGACCGCAGGTCTTCATCCGCATCGACGGCGCCTATGACGGGGTGCAGGCGATTGCCGACACGCCGATCGCCGCCGCCGGGCGGACGCTGAAGCTGTCGGACATCGCGGAGGTCCGCCGCGGCTACGAGGATCCGCCGACCTACATCATCCGTCATCAGGGCGAACCCACCGTCATGCTGGCGACGGTCATGCAGGAGGGCTGGGACGGCCTCGCGCTCGGCAGGGCGCTGGAGGACCGGGCGGCGGGCATCGCGCGGTCGCTGCCGCTCGGGATGACGCTCGACAAGGTGACCGATCAGGCCGTCAACATCACCGCGGCGGTCGACGAGTTCATGATCAAATTCGCCATGGCGCTGGGCGTGGTGCTGCTGGTCAGCCTGCTCAGCCTCGGCTGGCGCGTCGGCATCGTCGTGGCGGCGGCCGTGCCGCTGACGCTCGCCGTCGTCTTCCTGATCATGCTGGAGACCGGCCGCTTCTTCGACCGCATCACGCTCGGCGCGCTGATCCTGTCGCTCGGCCTGCTGGTGGACGACGCCATCATCGCCATCGAGGTGATGGTGGTGAAGATGGAGGAGGGCGTCGACCGCATCAGGGCGGCGGCCTATGCCTGGAGCCACACCGCGGCGCCGATGCTGTCGGGAACGCTGGTGACCATCGCCGGCTTCCTGCCGGTTGGGTTCGCGCGCTCGACCGCCGGCGAATATGCCGGCAACATCTTCTGGGTCGTCGGGTTCTCCCTCATCGTCTCCTGGATCGTGGCGGTGATCTTCACCCCCTATCTGGGCGTCAAGATGCTGCCGGCGATCAAACCGGTCCCCGGCGGTCACGAGGCGATCTACGGCACCCCGAACTACCGGCGCCTGCGGGGGATCATCAGCTTCGCCGTGCGCCACAGAATCGTGACCTGCGGGGTCGTCGGCCTCGCCTTCGCCGCCGCCATCGTCGGCATGGGCGGCGTGAAGCAGCAGTTCTTCCCGACCTCCGACCGTCCCGAGGTGCTGGTGGAGGTCCGCCTGCCGGAAGGCACCAGCATCGAGATGACGACGGCCTCGGTCGAGAAGATCGAACGCTGGCTGGCCGACCAGCCGGAGGCGAAGATCGTCACCAGCTATGTCGGCCAGGGCGCTCCCCGCTTCTTCATCGCCCTGTCGCCCGAACTGCCCGATCCCGCCTTCGCCAAGATCGTCGTGCTCACCCCGGACGCCGAGGCGCGCGAGGCCCTGAAGCACCGGCTGCGGCAGAGTGTGGCGCAGGGATTGGTGCCCGAGGCCTATGTCCGCGTCACCCAGCTCGTGTTCGGCCCCTACACGCCGTTCCCGGTCGAATTCCGGGTGATGGGCCCCGATCCGGCAAAGCTCTACGACATTTCCGAAAAGGCCCTCGCCGTCATGCGGAGCGTGCCGGATGTCCGGCAGGCCAACCGCGATTGGGGCAACCGCACGCCGGTGCTCCGCTTCACGCCCGACCAGGACCGCCTGAACCTCATCGGCCTCTCACCGGCGGAAGTCGGGCAGCAGCTCCAGTTCCTTCTGACCGGGATCGCCGTCACCCAGGTGCGCGAGGACATCCGCAACGTCCCCATCGTGGCGCGCAGCGCCGGCGGCGAGCGTCTGGACCCGGCGCGTCTGGCCGACTTCTCGCTGACGAGCCGGACCGGCCAGCAAATCCCGCTCGACCAGATCGGCCATGCCGATATCCGCCAGGAGGAGCCGATGATGAAGCGCCGGGACCGGACCTCCGTCATCACCATCCGCTCGGACTACAACGAGGCGACCCAGCCGCCGGAGGTCTCCAAGCAGATCATGACGGCCCTTCAGCCGCTGATCGCATCGCTTCCGGCCGGCTATCGCATCGACATGGGCGGATCGATCGAAGAATCCGTCAAGGCCAACACCGCACTCGGCAAGGTCTTCCCGGTCATGATCGCCGCCATGCTGGTCTTCATCATGCTTCAGGTGCGGTCCTTCTCGATGATGGCGATGGTCCTGCTGACGGCACCGCTCGGCGTCGTCGGCGTCGTGCCCATGCTGCTCGCCTTCAACCAGCCCTTCGGCTTCAATGCCATCCTCGGGCTGATCGGTCTGGCCGGCATCCTGATGCGCAACACGCTGATCCTGACCGAGCAGATCAAGGAGAACCAGGCGGCCGGCCTCGACGATTATCACGCCGTCATCGAAGCCACGGTGCAGCGGACGCGGCCCGTGATCCTGACCGCCCTTGCCGCGGTGCTGGCCTTCATCCCGCTCACGCACTCCGTCTTCTGGGGATCGATGGCTTACACGCTGATCGGCGGCACGGCGGTCGGCACGGTGCTGATCCTGCTCTTCCTCCCCGCTCTCTATGCGGCATGGTTCCGCATCAAGCCGGCGGCTGCCGAGGAGGCGTCCGGTCCCCATGCCCGTCTCGGCGTGATCTGAAGGGCTTTCGAGGTGGTCGCTCGACAAGAGGGGCCACCTCATGATCTTGCCCCGGTTGTGTGGACACGGGTTCACGGACGTTGGTGCACAAAGCCTGGGCTGGTAGTGGTCGGGAGGGCAAGCGGGTATAGAGGCGGCCCGCTGAAGTCGAGCCGCTGATGCCGTACAAGGCTAATGAGCCCCGCCGCCACAAGATCCCGACGGCCCGGTACCGTGTGGAGAACTGGTCGGCCTACGATGCGGCGCTGCGCCGGCGCAGTGACCTGACGATCTGGGTGACGCCGGAGGCGATCGCCGCCTGGACGCCGCCGGCTTCGGGCCGACGCGGCCGGCCAGCGCGCTACTCGGACGTGGCGATCGAAGCCGGGCTGATGCTGCGTCTGGCGTTCGGCCGGCCATGGCGGCAGACCGAGGGTTTGCTGGGCTCGCTCATGCGCCTGCTCGGCCTGGACCTGCCGGTTCCGGATCACACGACCTTCTCCAGGCGCAGCGCCAATCTGGAAGTTGCGTCAGCGCTTTCCAGGACGGACGGGCCGGTCAGCGTGGTCATCGACGCCACAGGGCTGAAGGTGTTCGGCACGGGCCAGTGGTACCTGGAAAAGCATGGAGGCCAAGCGCGCCGGAGCTGGAGAAAGCTCCACCTGGCGGTCGATCCCGATACCGGCAAGATCCTCGCCTCGGAGCTGACGACCACGCAGGACGGCGATGCCTCGCTGGTCGGCCCGCTGCTCGACCAGATCAAGCGCCCGATCGGCACGGTGCTGGCGGACGGGGCCTATGACGGCGAGCCGGTCTACCGTGCTGTCGCTGCCCACACACCCGACGCCGAGGTGATCATCCCGCCGCGCTCCACCGCGGTGCCGGGCGATACCGCTGCAAGCGCGCCCACGCAGCGCGACCAGCACATCCAGATGATCGCAGAACGCGGACGGCTTGGCTGGCAGCGGGCGGTCGGCTACGGACGCCGATCGCTCGGGGAGGTGGGTGGCAATGTTGCGGTACAAGACCTTGATCGGGCGCAGCCTCCGCGCCCGGACTCTGCCTGCCCAGAAAGTCGAGGCGGCGGTCGGCTGCAAGGTCATGAACAGGATGACCACCCTCGGCATGCCGGCCTCCCGCAAGGTCGCCTGAACGAGAACTTTCCAGGGCGGAGCCCGTCAACGCGCACAGTTCTGCACCAACGTCTTGATGGGCCACTCTAGCATCACCGTGACCTACGACATCTACGGCCACCTGTTCCCCTCCCCGGACGAAGACCGAGAGGCGATGGCACAGCTTCAGGCTCGGCTCTTGGGCGGGCCGTCATGAAGGGCGGAATGACCAGAACAGGCGGAGAACGAAACCACCCCGACCGTGTTGCATCCGTGTTGCGCCGAAACGCCTCGTAGCGTTTGGAAATCGTTGCGGATCAACGGGATAGCGTTGCGAGACGTTGCAATACGCTCAAATGCAAAAGGCCCACCGCGGGGCGGGCTAACGTCTTGATATTGCTCGGAAAAGGTTGGTTGGGGGACTAGGATTCGAACCTAGGCTGGCGGAGTCAGAGTCCGCTGTCCTACCGCTAGACGATCCCCCAGACCGTCACCGGGGCGGCTCGTTCGCCGTGCCCCGTGGTGTGGGCGGGTTTATAGCGACCATGTGCCGGGCTGTGAAGAGCTTTTTTCGCTCCGGATGCATTTTTTTCCAATCGCCGCCGCCGGCCCGGTTTTCCCCAGGCCGGCGGCGGTTGTCGTCATCGCGGAGCGATGCCGGTCATCGGAGCGACGATGTGGCGAAGGTCTTCGTCAGCCTCCAGCTCCTCCAGCCTGCGGGGAAGACGGCGGCGCCAGTTGGGGTGCTGGTCCACCGTGCCGGGAAGGTTGGGCTGCTCGTCGTCGGCCAGCGCATCTTCGATCTGAACCATCACGATGCGGGATGGCGTGCGCGACACATAGGCGTGGACGGCGGCGGACAGCTCGACGCGGAAAGGCTGGTCGCCGTCCTCCGTGGGATAGCTGTCCGGGCGCAGCCCCTCCCGCGACAGGGCCTGCAACAGGCGCCAGCGGTCGACGCCGCGGTCCCAGCGGTCCTTGTCGCGACTGGCGTCGTCGGGATAAAGGCCCAGCCGTTTGCGCCAGTCGAGGTCGCGACCGGTCCAGAAGCCCTTGAAGGGTGCCAGATCATGGGTGCTGACCGTCGCCATCGAACCGGCCGGATATTCACCGGGGGACTTGAAGCCGCCGTCGGCGGTGCGCTCGAAATAGAGCACGCGGTAGCTGAGGATGCCGGCCTGCTCCAGGGCCGGGCGGAAGCTGTCCGGCACGGTGCCCAAATCCTCGCCGATCACGACGCACCGGTTGCGCCGGCTCTCCAGCGCCACGATGCGCAGCAGGTCGTGGAAGGGATATGCCACATAGGCGCCGGGGCTGCCGTCCTCCGGAATCCAGAACAGGTGCTGCAACGCCATCACATGGTCGATGCGCAGCGCGGCGGCATGGCGCATGTTGGCGCGCAGAAGCTCGATGAAGGGGCGATAGGCGGACTCGCGCAGGCCCAGCGGCGACAAGGGCGCCAAGCCCCAGTTCTGGCCGTTCATGTTGAACTGGTCGGGCGGGGCTCCGACATTGGCGCCCTGCACCAGCATCGCCGGATCGGCCCAGGCGGAGCCGCCGCCGGGGTGGGCGGCAACGGCAAGGTCGCGGTAGAAGCCCATGGCGAGGCCGGCGGACCGCCCGCGCGCCGCAGCCTCGCCCAGCTGGCGGTCGGCTTCGAACTGCGCCCAGGCGAAGAAATCGACACGGTCGGCGTGCGTTGCGGCGAAATCCGCCACCTCGGCGCTCTGCGGGTCCTGGAAGGCGGCCGGCCAGCTCCGCCACATCCACTGTGCGGAATCCTGGCGGAAGAAATGCTCATGCAGGGCATCGAACAGGGCATGGCGGTCGAGCGCCGCCCCCATGTCCTGCCGGAAGGCGGCATAGGCGACCTTGCGCGGGTGGTCGTCGGGGAGGCTGCGGAAGCGGGCGTGCAAGGCCTCCAGCAGCGGCAGCTTCAGCGCGGCGACGGCGGGGTAGTCGACCAGCTCCGCCTGCCGGGCCGACGCCAGCGCCGCCTGGAAGGCGGGATCCGCGATCCGGGCCTGCAAGTCGTCGGCACCGGCGAATTCGGGAACGGCGGCCGGGTCGATGTAAAGGATGTTGAGGAACTGGCGGCTGGACGGCGAATAGGGGCCGATGTGGTTGGGGTCCGCCGGGAACAGGGCGTGCAGCGGGCTCAGCCCGACCAGCCCGGCGCCCAGCCGCCCGGCGACTTCGGCGAAGCCGGCGAGGCCGGCGAAATCGCCCATGCCCCAGTCATGCTCCGACCGCAGCGAATAGACCTGCAAGCCGATGCCCCAGCTGCGGCCGGCCGGCACCATCTCCTCCACCGTCACGCAGCGCTCGGGCGCCACGATCAGGGTGGTGGAGCCCGACGGCCCCGCCCCGCCGGCAGCCTCGACATGCAGGTCCAGCCGGTGATAGCCGATGGGCAGGGACACCGGCAGCAGGGCGCCCAGCGCACGGCGCTCGTAGGCCGTGCCGTCCAGGGCGGTGCGGTCGGTGACGGGCAGGTCGCGGACCGCGACACGGCCGCCCTGCGCGCTTCCCCCCTCCGGCGTCAGCTCCCACACCAGCGCGGCCTCGTCCAGGCCGGCCGGCAGGGCGACCTCCAGACCGATCCCCTGCCCTTCCCCGCCGATCAGGACCGGCGGCAGCGGACGGCTCCAGGACCGGCGTTCGACCGTACGCAGGCTGTCGGCGACCTCCTCGTCCGTGGTGGCCTGCAACCCCATGGCGGCGATCAGCGCCCGCTTGGTGGCGGCGGACGTCTCCCGCCGGTTGCCCCAGATGTCGTGATAGTGGGGTTCAAGTCCAAGCAGATCGGCCAGCCGGTCGAGATCACTCATGCAGGGTCCCCGCGGGTTGTACGGAAGGAAGGGTGGGGCTTAGGGATTGGGGCGGCAACGGCCGGCGTCAATGCCGCACGGCGGCCTATGCCATCGGCGCTCCCCAATCAGCCGGCTCCCATCAGCCGGCGGACAGGGCCGTGCCGGCGGCAGCCGGCAACGGGGCGGACAGTGCAATGGGCTCGTTCGCGCCCTCTTCGGCCGCGGCGGCGGTGGAGGCCGTCAGCGCCGCAGCAGCGGCGGCCTTGGCCTGGGCGATCTGCTCCAGCCGGCTGCGGTAGCCGGCAACGGCCGACGACACTTCGTGCGTCATCGCCTCAAGCGCGCGGTCGGGATCGACGGCCTGCATCAGGGCGCGGGACAGCGCCTGCAACTGGGCGCGGTCGTCGGCGGCAACCGGACCGGTTTCGGCGGCGGCGCGCACCTTGTCGGCCAGCGTCTTGATCGCACGGGCGACCGCCTCGACGGGGGCATGGTCGCCATCGTCGCCCAGCCGGCGCAGCAGATCGTCCAGAAAACCGCCGATGCGGCCGACATGGTCGATGGACATGCGGTCCGGAGCCTGCCGCGCCAGGCCGACCAGGGCGAACTCCACCAGGAAGGCGACCTGGATGCTGGCACGCAGCCGCTTCTGCGTGGTGACGGTGGCGACCGCCTCGTTCAGCAGCATGCGGGCGCCGGACTGGGTCCATTGGCCGGTCGCCTTCAGCCTCAAAGTGTTGGGAGCGTCCAGAACCGGAACCTGCGCCCCTTCGCGCGGCGATTTGCGGCGGTCGGGCCCGATGTAGTCGGCGGTGACGACGAAGCCCTTACGCGACTCGATCAGGCTGACGATGCGGTCGCGCACCTGCTTGGGCGACACCGGTTTCATCAGCAGATCGTCGCCACCGACGTTGGTGACGCGGGTCAGCAGCGCCGGGGTCGGCGCCCAGGTGGTGACGATGACGCAGGCGAACGGGTTGGGCACCGTCGGTTCGTTGCGCAGGGCCCGGATGAAATGGAAGGCCTCGGAATCCTCGCCGTCGGCATCGACCAGCACCAGATCGGGCATGACCGACCCCAGCAGGCCGGCGGCGGCCTTCACCGAATCGAACAGCTCCACCCGCCGGAAGCCCAGCCGGATCAGCACGTCGCGGAACACGCGCGCGGTGTTGAGCTGGCTGTCGATGATCGCGGCGTCGACCTGCGAGAAATCGTAATCCGGCATCGTCCTACCCGAAGCTCCGCTGCGGCTGTGACGGAAACGCGCCGCACAGCGTAACACACGTTGTCTCCGCCCGTCGCGGTAGCATCTCCGCCCGGAAGAGGGACAGTGGGCAAAGGATCGCAGGGCACCGCATGGCCTGTCTCCTGCCCATGTCTTCCGCCCATCTCTCCTGCCCGCCCCGTCACATCCCCGCCTGCTCCACCAGGGTGAAGACAAGGACCGTGCGCCCGTCGACCAGCGCCGACCGACCGGCCAGATGGATGCGCTCGTCCCCCGCCCCGTCGTCGATGCGGGTGTCCAACACGCAGCGCCAGCCCCGGCCGCCCGGCACGTCGGGCAGGGTCACGGTCAGGGTGTCGGCATGGGCGTTCAGCACGATCAGCAGGACACCGTCGGACAGCGATTGCCCGTCCGGACCGACATGGGTGCCGGCGCGGCCGTTCAGCAGCAGGACGATGCAGCGCGCCTGGGTGTTGCGCCAATGCTCGGCGGTCTTCTCGACCCCTTGCGCGTTGTACCAGACGATGTCCTTCAGCCCGTTCTCCGCCACCTCCCGCCCATGCAGGAAGAGCGGCCGGCGCAGCACCGGATGGGCGCGCCGGAGCGCGATCAGCCGGCGGACGAAGGACACCAGCGCCCCGTCGCGCTTGCTCCAGTCCAGCCAGGTGATGTCGTTGTCCTGGCAATAGGCGTTGTTGTTGCCGTCCTGGCTGTGGTCCAGCTCGTCGCCGGCCAGCATCATCGGCGTGCCCTGCGACAGCATCAGCGTCGCCAGCATGTTGCGCTTCTGCCGGGCCCGCAGTCCGGTCACCGCGGGGTCGTCGGTCGGTCCCTCCACCCCATGGTTCCAGGAGCAGTTGGAGGAATGGCCGTCGCGGTTCTCCTCGCCGTTCGCCCAGTTGTGCTTGTCGTTGTAGGAAACGAGGTCGTGCAGGGTGAAGCCGTCATGGGCGGTGATGAAGTTCACGCTGGCCCAGGGGCGGCGCCCGCGCTTCTCGAACAGGTCGGAGGAGCCGGCGATGCGCCCGGCCAGTTCCGGCAGCATGCCGTCGTCGCCGCGCCAGTAGCGCCGCACGGTGTCGCGGTAGCGGTCGTTCCATTCGGCCCAGCCCGGCGGGAAATTGCCGACCTGATAGCCGCCGGGACCGACGTCCCACGGCTCGGCGATCAGCTTGACGTCGGCCAGCACCGGGTCCTGGCGCACGGCGTCGAGGAATCCCGAACCGGGATCGTAGCCGTAGGGTTCGCGCGCCAGCACGGTGGCGAGGTCGAAGCGGAAGCCGTCGACATGCATCTCCGTCACCCAGTAGCGGAGGCTGTCCATCACCATCTGGACCACGCGCGGGTGGCTGAAATCCAGCGTGTTGCCGGTGCCGGTGTCGTTGATGTAGTAGCGCGGGCTGTCCGGCATCAACCGGTAATAGCTGAGGTTGTCGATGCCCTTGAAGGACAGGGTCGGCCCCAGATGGTTGCCTTCCGCCGTGTGGTTGTAGACGACGTCGAGGATGACCTCGATCCCCGCCTCGTGCAGGCGGGCGACCATCGTCTTGAACTCCGACAGGACGCCGGTGTTCATGTAGCGTGGCTCCGGCGCGAAGAAGCCGATGGTGTTGTAGCCCCAGTAGTTGGTCAGGCCGCGGGTGACGAGATGCTGCTCGTCGGCGACGGCCTGGACCGGCAGGAACTCCACCGAGGTGATGCCGAGCGCCCGCAGATACTCGACGACGTTCTGGGTCGACATGCCGGCGAAGGTGCCGCGCAGATGGGCGGGCACATCCGGATGGCGCATGGTGAAGCCGCGCAGATGGGTCTCGTAGAGCACCGTGTCGGTCCAGGGCACCCGGCGGTGGCGGTCATGGCCCCAGGTGAAGGCACCGTCCACCACCCGGCATTTCGGCATGCCGCGGGCGTTGTCGCGCCGGTCGAACGATAAGTCCTCCTTGGTCGAGCCGACCCGGTAGCCGTAATGGGCGTCCGACCATTTGAAGCCGCCGAACAGCGCCCGGGCATAGGGGTCGATCAGCAGCTTGTTCGGGTTGAAGCGGTGTCCTTCCTCCGGCTCGTAGGCCCCGTGGACGCGGTAGCCGTAGAGCAGGCCGGGCCGCGCGTCGGGCAGGTAGCCATGCCAGACCTCGTCGGTGTGCTCCGGCAGGGTGACCCGCTCCACCTCGCGCTGGCCGGTCTTGTCGAACAGGCAAAGCTCCACCCGCTCGGCATGGGCGGAGAAGATCGCGAAATTGACGCCGAACCCGTCCCAGGTGGCGCCGAGCGGAGTGGGCTTGCCGGGCCAGACCGGGGTGCGGGCGGGGGTGGAGGGCATCAGCGGTCGGCCTGTGTGGTGGAGGTCGTAGAGGTGACCGGCATGGCCGGCGATGCGGCGGGGCGCCGGATGGCTGGCCGGCGGATGGAACGTTTGGAACAGGATGAAACGGTTTTCGGGGCCTGTTCCAGTGTTCCACACCCTCGTCGGCACCGCACCTTGCGGTTTTCCCGCCGGGTCCGCATCGCGTCATCAAGGGAGGGAACGGGGTTCCTGTCGACCATCAGCCAGCGCACGCCTCACCGGTTCCCCGAAAAGACACAAGGGATCCAATAAGAAAGCCTCCCCCCGGCGGCGTCAAGGGAGGTTGGCAAAGGGACCGGGCGACGAGGTCGGGCAGGGGCGCAAAGCGCGCCACCAAGGGGCATCTTGCCCCTTGGCAATCCCCTGGCGCAGGCGTGCCTTCGGCACCCCCTCATCCTAACCTTCTCCCCAGGGGGGAGAAGGGATTGGGATTGGGGTTGGGTTGGGCGGGTGCGGCTTGGGGTGGGCGGCGCTACTCCGCCTTGCGCTCCAGGATCAGCGTCGACAGCGGTGGGATGGTCAGGTCCAGCGAGTGGGTGCGGCCATGCCAGGGCATTTCCTCGGCATAGACGCCGCCGCCGGGGTTGCCGACGCCGCTGCCGCCGTATATCGCGGCGTCCGTGTTCATCCGCTCGACATAGCGGCCGGGAAGCGGCACGCCGACCCGGTAGCCCTGGCGCGGCACCGGCGTGAAGTTGCACACCGCAATGACGATGTGCCCGGACTCGTCGGCCTTGCGCAGGAAGGTGAAGACCGAGTTCTCGTTGTCGTTCGATTCGATCCACTCGAAACCGGACGGGTCGCAGTCGGTCTTGTGCAGCGGCTCCAGCTCGCGGTAGAGGCCGTTCAGGTCGCGCACGAGGTCGCGCATGCCGCGGTGCATCGGCTGGTCCAACAGGTGCCAGTCCAGGCTGCGCGCCTCGCTCCACTCCTGCCACTGGGCGAACTCGCCGCCCATGAACAGCAGCTTCTTGCCAGGATGGGCGAACATGAAACCGTAATAGGCGCGCAGATTGGCGAATTTCTGCCAGTCGTCGCCCGGCATCTTGTTGATCAGCGAACCCTTGCCATGGACCACCTCGTCATGGCTGAGCGGCAGCACGAAGTTTTCGGAGAACTGGTAGATCAGCCCGAAGGTCATCTCGTGGTGATGGTAGCGGCGATGGATCGGGTCGCTCTGCATGTAGTGCAGCGTGTCGTGCATCCACCCCATGTTCCATTTGTAGCCGAAGCCGAGACCGCCGAGATATGTGGGCTTCGACACCATCGGCCAGGAGGTGGATTCCTCCGCCACCGTCATGGCGCCCGGCTGCTGGCCGTAGACCAGCTCGTTCATCCGCTTCAGGAAGGCGATGGATTCGAGGTTTTCGCGCCCGCCGAACTTATTGGGGACCCACTCCCCTTCCTTGCGGCTGTAGTCGAGGTAGAGCATGGAGGCGACGGCATCGACGCGCAGCCCGTCCAGCTTGTACTGGTCGAGCCAGAACAGCGCGTTGCCCAGCAGGAAGTTCTGCACCTCCGTCCGGCCGAAATTGTAGATCAGGGTGTTCCAGTCCTGATGGAAGCCCTGGCGCGGGTCGGCATGCTCGTAGAGATGCGTGCCGTCGAAATCGCCCAGCCCGTGCGGGTCGGTCGGGAAATGGCCGGGCACCCAGTCGAGCAGCACGCCGAGGCCGGCGCGGTGGCAGGCGTTGACGAAGTCCTTGAAATCCTCCGGCGAGCCGTGGCGGGCGGTCGGCGCATAGAGGCCGATGGGCTGGTAGCCCCAGGAACCGTCGAACGGATGCTCGGTGATCGGCAGAAGCTCGATGTGGGTGAAGCCCATGTCCTTGGCGTAGGGGATCAGCCGCTCCGCCAGCTCCTGATAGGTCAGGAAGCGGTTGTCCTCCTCCGGCACCCGCGCCCAGGATCCGAGATGGACCTCGTAGATCGAGATCGGCGCGGTGCGCTCGGAGGCGGCCAGCTTGCGGCTCTGCCAGTCCTGATCGCGCCAGTCGTAGGACGACAGGCCGTGGACGACCGAGGCGGTCGCCGGGCGCATCTCCGCCTGGAAGGCGTAGGGATCGGCCTTGGCCGGCATCAGGTTGCCGCCTGCGCCCCGGATCTCGAACTTGTAGCGCTGGCCGGCATGGGCACCGGGCACGAAGATCTCCCAGACGCCGACCTCGACGCGCCGGCGCATCGGCATCCGGCGGCCGTCCCAGTTGTTGAAATCGCCGACGACGCTGACGCTGCGGGCGCTCGGCGCCCAGACGGCGAAGGCCACGCCGGCGACGCCGTCGACCTCGCGCGGGTGGGCGCCCAGCTTCTCGTAATTGCGCAGATGGGTGCCTTCGGCCAGCAGATGGACGTCCAGTTCGCCCAGCATGTTGCCGAAGCGATAGACATCCTCGAACTCCTGGGTCGCCAGCGGGTACTGGGCGCGCAGGCGGTAGCGGAAACGCTCCGTCCGGTCGGGCATCACGGCGAGATAGAAGCCGTCCTGGTGGATGCGCTCGGCCTCGCCGGCCGGTTCGCCGGTGGCGCTGTCGATCACCCACAGCTTTTCCGCGCCGGGCACGAAGGCGCGGACCTCCACCGGACGGCCGGGGGCTTCCTGCTGCATGCCCAGAACGGCGAAGGGATCGCCATGGTCGGCCCGGACAATGGCGTCCGCCGCCGCGCGCAGAGCCTCGGCCCGATGGTCGGCAGCGCGCTGTTCAGGGGTGCGGCTTTCGGAGACGCCGGTTTGCGCCTGGTCCTTGCGGGTGTCCGTCGTCATGTCGCTCGCCATTGGCCAAGTGCCCTTCTTCGTGGAGGCTCTGTCGTCTCGTGGACCATACCTGTCCCAACGCCGTCATCCCCGCAAAGGCAGGAATGACGGCCGACGCCGGAACGCCGTCTCCGGACGTGAACATACCCGCGGCGGTTTCGTCACACCATGCCCGCCGCGGATTTGTCCGGTTATTCCTTCGCGCCCGCCTCCTTGGCATCGTCGAGAAGGCCCAGCACGCCCTTCACCGGGATGCCGATCCAGCCCGGCCGGTTCGCCGCCTCGTAGCCGATCTCGTAGAAGGCCTTCTCCAGCAGGAACAGGGTCAGCAGGCCGCGCGCGGTCTCTTCCGCCTCCGGCCAGGCCGGGCAGCCCTCGATGGCCGTGCGGTAGCCGTCGAGGAAGGACCGGGTGCTGCGGCGTTCCCAGTCGTGGGCGGCGGCCAGCGCCGGGCTGTCGCCGCTGTTGGCGCCTTCGCCAGCGCTGTCCAGCCGGAACAGCGCCGCCCAGGCCGCATAGTTGAAGGAGCGCAGCATGCCTGCCACGTCGCGCAGCGGGCTGGATTTGGCGCGGCGTTCCTCCAGCGTCTTGGCCGGCTCCCCTTCGAAGTCGAGGATGTACCAGTCGTTCTGCGCCCGCACCACCTGCCCCAGGTGGTAGTCGCCGTGGATGCGGGTCTTGACGCCGCCCACCGGCATCGACGCCAGCGCCGAAATGCGCTCCATCGCCTCGCCCCGGCGGGCCAGCAGCTGTTCGGCGTCGGTCCGCACCTCGGCCGACAGGCGGTCCAGCGTCCCCGGCAGGGCAGCGAAGGCAGCCTCGGCCTGGGTACGGACGGCATCGGCCCAAAGCGAAAGATCGCCGGTGGTGATCGGCTCCGGCTCGAAGGCCGGCTTGCCGGTGCTCTGCGCCAGCGCCCGGTGCAGTTCGGCGGTGCGCTGCCCCAGCGTGGTCATCATCACCAGATGCATGCCGAAGGGCTCGCCCGATTCGGCGGCATCCTCGGTGGTGCCGGCGACGCCCAGGCGGATGTCCTCCAGCTGGCGCTCCAGCTCCTCCACCGTGCTGGCCCAGCCGTCGCCCTGGTTGCGGACGAAGGCCTGCGCCACCGCCAGCGCGGTCGGCGTGCCGTCGGCGGCGACCTGCTCCACCGTGCCCAGCAGGGCCGGGGTGTTGGCGAAGCCGACCTCGGTCAGGAAGCGGCCCATCTCGACCTCGGGATGCTCGCCTTCCACCAGACGGCGCAGCACCTTCAGCACGATCTGGCTGTCGACCAGGACGGAGGTGTTGCTCTGCTCGACGCCCAGGCGCCGCACCTCGGGCTCCGGCGACAGCTCGATGGCGGTCAGCGCCTCGGTCGCGGTGAAGCGGATGGTGTCCTCCCCGCCGGTGGCCTTCAGCGTGTCGCCGCGCCGCAGCGCCTCGATCAGCGCCAGGGCGAAACCGTCGGCCTGCACGGCATCGTAGATGGCGCCGGTCCGCGGTCCGCGCCGCACCTTGGCCAGCGTGTAGGGCAGCAGCGGCCAGCCGGTGCCGCCGGCCCCGTCCTCCCAGCTCATCGCCATCGGCAGGAAATAACTCTGGTCGGCGGCATCGCCGTCCAGCCCCACCCCACTCAGGCCAACTTGGGTCCGGACCAGCATGAAGCCCTCGCCCGGTCCCGGAAGCTGGGCGGCGAGCGTGACGTGCGAGCGGGTGATGCGGCGGTCCTTGGCCGAGAACCAGCGCTGCTGCGGCAGGAAGCCCTGGAGGACATCGCGGCCCAGCTCGTCTGCCGCCTTGCCGGTGGTCAGGCTGTGCCAGCCGTCGCGGACGACGACCGTCAGCAGGTCGGGCACCGGCTCCGGCGGCGTCTCGTGCCAGGTCGGCAGTTCCGCCTCGGCGGTCAGGGCGAACCAGTAGAAGCCGTAGGCCGGCAGGGTCAGCAGATAGGGAAGGTCGCCGATGGGCGGGAAGACGGTACGGCCCAGCAGTTCGACCGGGATGCGGCCCTTCCAGGTCTTCAGGTCGAGTTCCACCGCCTGGGCCGAGCGCGACAGGTTGGCGACGCACAGCGCGATCTCCGACCCGTTCTCGGTCTCAAGCGAGCGGATATAGGCCAGGACCTTGCGGTTGCCGGGATAGAGCAGCGAGAAGCTGCCGCGACCGAAGCTCTGGCGCTGCTTGCGCACCGCCACCAGCCGCTTCATCCAGTTCAGCAGCGAGGAGGGGTTGCGGGACTGCGCCTCGACATTGACTGCCATGAAGCCGTAGATCGGGTCGAGCACCGCCGGCAGATAGAGCCGCGCCGGATCGGCGCGCGAGAAGCCGCCGTTGCGGTCGATGGACCATTGCATCGGCGTGCGCACGCCGTCGCGGTCGCCGAGATAGATGTTGTCGCCCATGCCGATCTCGTCGCCGTAATAGAGCACCGGCGTGCCCGGCATCGACATCAGCAGGCTGTTCAGCAACTCGATCTTGCGGCGGTCGTTCTCCAGCAGCGGGGCGAGGCGGCGGCGGATGCCCAGGTTGATCCGCATGCGCCGGTCGGCGGCGTAGAAGTTCCAGAGATAGTCGCGCTCGGTGTCGGTGACCATCTCCAGCGTCAACTCGTCATGGTTGCGCAGGAAGATGGCCCATTGGCAGTCGGCCGGGATGTCGGGCGTCTGGCGCATGATGTCGGCGATGGGATGCCGGTCCTCCATCGCCACCGCCATGTAGATGCGCGGCATCAGCGGGAAGTGGAAGGACATGTGGCATTCGTCGCCGCCCTTTTCCGGATCGCCGAAATAGGGCAGCACATCCTCCGGCCACTGGTTGGCCTCGGCCAGCAGCATGCGGTCGGGATATTCGGCGTCGAGCGCGGCGCGGATCGCCTTCAGGACGTCGTGCGTCTCCGGCAGGTTCTCGTTGTTGGTGCCCTCGCGCTCCTTCAGGTAGGGGATGGCGTCGAGCCGCAGCCCGTCCACCCCCATGTCCAGCCAGAAGCGCATCACCTTCAGCACCTCCTCCAGAACTTCGGGATTGTCGAAGTTCAGGTCGGGCTGGTGCGAATAGAAGCGGTGCCAGTAATAGGCGTTGGCGACCGGATCCCAGGTCCAGTTGGACTTCTCCGTGTCGCAGAAGATGATCCGCGTGCCCTGGTACTTCTGGTCGCTGTCGGACCAGACATAATAGTCGCGGTGGTTGGAGCCCGGAGGCGCCTCCCGCGCGCGCTGGAACCAGGGATGCTGGTCGGACGTGTGGTTGATGACCAGCTCGGTGATCACCCGCAGACCGCGCTTGCGGCACTCCTCCATGAAGCGCCGGAAATCATCCAGGTTCCCGTAGGTCGGGTTGACCGAGGTGTAGTCGGCGATGTCATAGCCGTCGTCGCGCAGCGGCGATGGATAGAAGGGCAGAAGCCACACGGCCGTCACACCCAATTCCTGGATGTAGTCCAGCTTCTGGGTCAAGCCGGCGAAATCGCCGATGCCATCATTGTCGGCGTCGAAGAACGCCTTGATGTGCAGTTGATAAATGACGGCGTCCTTGTACCAGAGCCGGTCCTGCCGATCGATCATGAGTCCAGCACTTTCGAGAAGCGATTGACGGAACACGTGTCGCGGGAACACGGGACGGAAACAAGCCAGAGGGTCGAAGGTTTCACCCGGACGACCATCCGGCAACCCCTGACTTCCGGATAGGCGGGACGGCGGTAACCCAGGCGTACACCCTTCAGCGAGGGTGTCGGAGGGTCCGTTCGAATACGCGGCAATCCGGAGTGGACACGGATTGACTCCGAAGGGTCAGGCCGGCAGCCCAGTCGTACGTAGCGCCCTGGACGCAGGTCGTACAAAGTAGGTCAGGTTGGGTTCCTTCGCCGCACCTGCCGGTGGAAGAGCAAATGGCGAGATCGATTCAGCCCTTCGGGATGTCGGCCGCCAGCCGCGCAAGATCGCGCACCGCGCGGTCGAGCGCCGCCGGGTCATGGGCGGCAAAACCGAGCAGGAAGCCGTTGCCGGTGCCCGCGTCGGTGGTCCCGGCGGCGGCCCGGTTATCGGTGCGGTAATAGCTGGACAGCGGCGGCGTGGTCAGGCCGATGCGGGCGGCGCGCTCGGCCAGGACACGGTCGGGACAGTCCGGCGGCAGGCGGAGCAGGACATGCATGCCGGCCTCGCCCGCCTCGGCCGTGGCGAAACCGGCGAAGGCATCCTCGGCCGACGCCAGAATGGCGGCGCGCTTGACGGCATAGAGCGAGCGCATGGCCCGCAGGTGCGAGGCGAAATGGCCGTCGGCCAGGAAGCGGTGCAGGGCCGCCTGCGGCACCACGCTGGTCCCGCCGTCGAAATGGCGGCGCGCGGCGCGCACCGGCTCCACCAGATCGGGCGGCACCACGACATAACCGAGCCGCAGCGCCGGGAACATCACTTTGCTGAAGCTGCCGACATAGATGACACGGCCGGCACCGTCCAGCCCCTGGAGCGCGGCCAGCGGCGGGCCGGCATAGCGGAACTCGCTGTCGTAATCGTCCTCGACGATCCAGGCGTCGCGCGCCGCCGCCCAACCCAGCAGGCGCAGGCGGCGGGCCAGGCTCATCGTCACGCCCAGGGGGAACTGGTGGGACGGGGTGACCAGCGCCAGCCGGGCATCGGCCCCACGGGCCATGCCGGCGGCGACGTCGATGCCCTCCCCGTCCACCGGCACCGGCACCAGCCGCGCCCCGGCGCCCAGCAGGGCGGCGCGGTTGCCGGGCCAGCCCGGCTCCTCCACCCAGGCCTCGTCGCCGGGGTCGAGCAGCAGCTGCGCCATCAGAGCCAATCCCTGCTGTGCGCCGGAGACGATGACGACCTGCTCCGGCTCGCAGCGCACGGCGCGGACCGCCCGCAGATAGGCGGCGATCTCCGCCCGCAAGGGGCCGTAGCCCAGCGGGTCCGGCTCCGTCGCCAGCGCCCGCCCGCCGTGGCGCCAGCAGCGGCCGATCAATTGCGCCCACAGGGCGAAGGGAAAGGCCCCCAGGTCCGGCGTGCCGAGCGCGAAGGGCCGCCCCACCCGGTCGCGGGCGATGGACGGCGCCTCCGCCAGCGCCCGGCCGCGGGCGGACAGCCCGACACCCCGGCGCGCCTCGTCGCGGCCGGCGACGCCGCCGGGCGCCGCATCGGGCAGGGAGGCGGCGACGAAGGTGCCGGCACCGACCCGTCCGGTGACATACCCCTCCGCCAGCAGCGTGTCGTAGGCGGTGACCACCGTGTTGCGCGACAATGCCCATTCGGTGGCGAGCGCCCGGCTGGGCGGCAGGCGCTCGCCCGGGCGCAGACGGCCGTCCAGCACCGCCTGACGCAGGGCGCGGTAAAGCTGGCGGTGGAGCGGCTCCGCCCCGTCCCGGTCGAGCGCCACCGGCCCCAGGCTGGACAGAACCGGACGTGCCAAACGGGCCATGGCGATCCTCGCGAGGGTCAAGCAAAGCGGTCGGTGAAATTGGTCCCTATGGAATCGACATTCCGGACCTTTTGAAGGGGCCATTCTGCCGGCCATTCTGGATCACCGCAACAGTCCGGCCCTGAGCACGACAATGACCAGCCTTTCCGCCGATTCCGCCCTCAACGAGTCCGCCGCCGCCGTTTCCTCCGCTGGCTTGGCACAGACCCCGCGCACCCGTCCGGTGCGGCTGGGCGACCGCGGCAGCCATGACGTCGCCCAGATCCACGCCATCATCGACGAGGCGCCGATCTGCCACGTCGGCTTCGTCGACGATGCGATCAAGGGCCATGGCTCCCCCTCCCCGATGGTGATCCCGACGGTCCCCTGGCGGGTGGGCGATGAGCTGATGATCCATGGCGCCTCGTCCAGCCGGATGATCCGCCGGTTGCAGGAGGGAGGCGAGGCCTGCATCACGCTGTCGCTGATCGATGGCTGGGTGCTGGCACGCTCGGCCTTCCATCACTCCGTCAACTACCGCTCGGTCATGCTGTTCGGCCGGCCGCGGCTGGTGTCGGAGGAGACGGAGAAGCGCGCCGCCCTCGATGCGCTGATGGAGAAGATCGAACCCGGCCGCAGCGCCAAGGTGCGGGCGCCCAACGTGCAGGAACTGAAGGCCACCTCGGTTCTGGCCTTCCCGATTGCCGAGGCGTCGGCCAAGCGGCGCTCCGGCCCGCCCGCCGACGATCCGGAGGATATGGCCCACCCGGTGTGGGCGGGCGTGGTGCCCCTGCGGCTGACCGCCGGCGAGCCGGAACAGGACCCGGCCCAGACCGCGGGGTGAGGCGCCGACGAGGCTGACAGCTGAAAAAGAAAAAGGCCGCGACCGGGAAGCCCGGCGCGGCCTTTTTCCTGCGGTTTCTCCCGCAGGCGGGAAGGCCGTTCCGAAACCCCCGGAACGGCCCCCTGCCAACCGTCCTTAGGACGACGGAGCGTTCAGCAGGCGCGGCAGGATCTGCGCACGACGGTTGGACGGCTCGCGGACGTTCGGACCGGTCTGGACCAGCAGCTGGCTCTCGCCCTTGCCTTCGGTCGTGATGTTGGCAGCCTGGACGCCCTTGGCGACCAGGGCCTTCTTGACCGCGTCGGCGCGACGCAGCGACAGCTTCTGGTTGTAGGCCGGCGTGCCCGAGGTGTCGGTGTGGCCGACGACGTGGATCTTGGCGCCACCGTTCTTCAGGATGGCCGACACCGCGTCACCGATCACGCGATCGGCGGCCGGGGTGATGTTCGACTTATCCCAGTCGAAGAACACCAGATATTCGCTCTGGACCGCGGCAACGGCGGCCGGAGCCGGAGCGGCAGCGGCCGGCGGGCACGGATAGCTGCCCTGATGGATGACGTAGCCGCCATCAGCGGTGCGGGCGGCGACGCCTTCCGACACCTGACCGGTCCAGCCGATGACCGGGTTGCACCACTGGGTGCCCTTGCCGACCAGGCTCGCGTCCTGGGCATTGGCGGCCGCCGACAGACCGAAAGCGACGATGGCGGCCGGGATGGCAGCCAGACCCGCGCGAACAATAGTCTTCATTGTCTTCACTCCCTTCCAGAACCCTTCCCCATCAGAGTGCCTGCGGGGGATGAACGTATCAATCGAAGCAACGGCCCACGTGCAAGCGCGGCAGCGACCTTCCCAACATGTGGTGTGCGGCGTTGTTCCGACACCTCAGCCGTTCGGCCGAACCGTACCTGTACCTTGACCTATGCTCCACTTCCATAGCAGCTTTTCCGGTATGATTCTGCCAAATCCGTATAACGGTGGCTGAGCACAGGAAAAACCGCGAGATCCTTTTCCGTAAGCTCGCGAACCGGTCTAGCAGGGCTGCCGGCCCACAAAAATCCGGACGTAACCCGCTTCCCGGGCGTCACCAGAGCACCGGCCGCGACCATCGCCCGCGACTCGACATAGGCCCCATCCAGGATGCAGGCCTTCATGCCGATGAAGCAGCCGTCTTCCAGCGTGCAGGCGTGCAGCAACGCCATGTGGCCGACGGTGATGTCGTCGCCGATGTAGGTGCCCTGCCCTTCGGAGGCCACGTGGATCACGGTGCCGTCCTGAATGTTGGTGCGAGCGCCGATTCGGATCTCGTTGACGTCTCCACGCACGGTGCAGCCGTACCAGATGCTGCTGTTCGCCCCGATCACGACATCGCCGATCACCGCCGCCGTTTCCGCGATGAACGCGGTCGGGTCGACGGTGGGCAGGATGCCGTTGAAGGCGCGGACAAGGCCAGTCATCAGGTCGTACCGAAGTCGTGCATGACGGGCCGGATTGAAGCACCGTAAGGCTTAAGGCACCACCTGATTTCGCATTGACAGGCCAAAGCAAATCCCGATTGGTGCCTCTGTGCAACAGTGCGGACAGGGAGCCACAACGCTGTCACAGCCCCCACCTATCCTTTCGCGGTAGCCGATTACGGGAAAAGCGGCGCCTGATCGATGCCGGTCGTCTCGCCCAGCCCCATCATGACGTTCATGTTCTGGATGGCCTGACCCGACGCGCCCTTCACCAGATTGTCGATCACCGACACGATGATGGCACTGCGCGGGGCGCGGTCGGCGACCACGCCGATCAGATTGTGGTTGGAGGCACGGACATGGCGCGTCGCCGGCACCACGCCGGCCGGGGTCACACCGACGAAGGGCTCGTCGGCATAGCGGGCGGCCAGCGTCGCCCGCAGGTCGTCGGCGGTGACGCCGTCGGCCAAGCGGACATAGATGGTCGACATCATGCCGCGGTTCATCGGCACCAGATGCGGGGTGAAGGAGACGGTGACCGGACGGCCGGCGGCCAGCCGCAGCTCCTGCTCGATCTCCGGCATGTGGCGGTGATGGCCGACGCCATAGGCGTTGAAGCCTTCCGACACCTCGGTGAACAGGTTGGCCTGCTTGGCGTCGCGGCCGGCGCCCGACACGCCGGACTTGGCGTCGATGACGATGCCGCCCGGCTCGATCTGGTTCTCCAGCAGCAGCGGCAGCAGCGGCAGCAGCGAGCAGGTCGGGTAGCAGCCCGGGTTCGCCACCACCCGCGCCTTGCGCACGCCCTGGCGGTTGAACTCGGTCAGGCCGTAGGCGACCTCCTTCTGCAGGTCGACGGCGCGGTGCTCATGCCCGTACCAGGTGGCGTATTCGGCCGGGTCGGTCAGGCGGAAATCGGCGGACAGATCGACCACCTTCAGCCCGCTCGGCAGGCCGGCGACCACCTCCTGCGTGGTGCCGTGCGGCAGGGCGCAGAAGATGAAGTCGAGGTTGTCCCACTTCAGCTCTTCGATCTTCACCAGACCGGGCAGGCCATAGCCGCCCAGATGCGGGAACACCTCCGCCATCGGCTTTCCGGCCTGTCGTTCGGCGGTCAGCGCGGCGATCTCGACGTTCGGGTGGCGCAGCAGCATGCGCACCAGTTCGGCGCCGGTGTAACCGGAAGCGCCCAGGATGCCGACGCGGATTTTCGAACCGCCGGGAGTGCTGCCCGGAATGCTGATCGAGGCCATGGAGGCAATGTCCTTCGCTGAAGACGATCTGAAGACGGGTGAAACCTGTATCCGGAATAAGCGAAAGCGCGATGACAGCGCAAAAAGAAAGGGGCGCCCCTTTCGGGACGCCCCTCGCTTGTACCGTAAAGCAGCAGGCCCGTGTAGGGATTAGCGCTTCGAGAACTGGAAGCTGCGGCGGGCCTTGGCGCGGCCGTACTTCTTACGCTCGACCGTACGGGCGTCGCGGGTCAGGAAGCCGGCGGCCTTCAACGGCGGGCGCAGGGCCGGCTCGAAGTAGGTCAGCGCCTTGGAGATGCCGTGACGGACGGCACCGGCCTGGCCCGACAGACCGCCGCCGGCGACGGTGGCGACGACGTCGAACTGCTCCGAACGCTCGGTCACGCCGAACGGCTGGGCGATCATCATGCGCAGCACCGGACGGGCGAAGTAGACCGACTGGTCGCGGCCGTTCACGGTGACCTTGCCGGAGCCCGGCTTGATCCACACGCGGGCGACGGCGTCCTTGCGCTTGCCGGTGGCATAGGCGCGGCCCTGGGCGTCCAGCTTCGGAGCGGCGAGCTCCTCGGAAACGGTCGCGGTGGCGGCGGCGCCCGTCAGTTCCTTAAGGCCGGAGAGGGTGGTGGTGACCTGGGCCATGCTTACGCGCTCCGCTTATTCTTCGGGTTCAGGGCGCCGATGTCGATGGCGACCGGCTGCTGCGCATCGTGCGGATGCGTAGCACCCTTGTAGACCTTGAGGTGGGTCATCTGCTGGCGGCCGAGCGGACCGCGCGGAACCATGCGCTCCACGGCCTTCTCGATCACACGCTCCGGATACTTGCCGTCCAGGATCTGACCCTTGGAACGGCCCTTGATCCCACCCGGATAGCCGGTGTGCCAGTAGAAGATGTCGGCGTCGCGCTTGTTGCCGGTCAGCTTCACCTTCTCAGCATTGATCACGACGATGTGGTCGCCGCAATCCATATGGGGGGTGTAGGTCGGCTTGTTCTTGCCACGCAGGATGTTCGCCAGGATGCTGGCAAGCCGGCCGAGAACGAGGCCGTCGGCGTCGACGACGTACCACTTCTTCTCGATCTCGGTCGGCTTCAGATTGAAGGTCTTCATCGCCACACTCGTTTCTTCGAATACGGATCGGCTGGCCGCCGATACCGGGGCGCCGAAGCGGACGGTTTTCTACGGGCCGGAGCACACCTCTGTCAATGGAAAAATTATCATTTAATTTCAATGAGTTACGAGAGCGGTAATTAGATACCGCTTCCCCAAACCTATTGATTCAAAAGGACTTTTTATGGCGCTTCATTCATGCGGTAATTGGATACCGCAACGGAGACGGGGTCGTGCGGCGGGATCGAGTAGGTTCCCGTCACGTGGGCGACCGGTTCCGGATCGCCCTCGGAGAACAGCAGGATCTCGCCATAGGCCAGCCGCTTGCCGAGTTTCAGCACGCGCGCTTCCGCAATGATGGCGACGGGTGGCGGGCGGCGCAGAAAGTTGATGGTCATGCTGGTGGTCACCGCCAGCTCGACCCGGCCGATCAGGCTCAGCACCGCGCCATAGAGCGCCACATCGGCCAGCCCGAACATCGCCGGGCCGGTGACGGTGCCGCCGGGGCGGACGAAGTCGTCCTTGTAGGGCAGGCGCAGGCGGATCGTGCCGGCGCCCAGGCTTTCGATGACGACGCCGAAGTTCCCGACCAGGGGAACCCCCTCGCGGATCAGATCCTCCAGTTCCTCCTTCGTCATGGCGGGAACGGGAGCGGCGGCGAAACGGTCGGGGGCGGACATGGGGCCTCGGTCGGTGAACTTGGCTGGGTCACCGGACTGTGCGCCATCCCGTCCATTCGGACAAGTATGGTGCTACTCGGCCGGCTTGGTCTCCGCCGGGGCCGAGGACGAAGCGGGGGGAGAGGCGGGGGTCGCCGCTGCCGGTTCCGCCACTGCCGCGGGAGCGGCGGGTGCCGGGCCGGCAGGGGGATTGTCGGTGGGGGCGGTCAGGCGGACCGGTCCACCGCCGCTGGCGGGCTGCGCCGGACCGGTGGCGGACTGCTCGGCCGGAGCGGAGGCAGCGACGGGGGCAGCGGCGGGGGCCGTCTCGGCGGGCGGGGCGAGCGGCACCGCCTTGATGTCCGACTTCGGGGGCTCCGGGCGGACCGTCTCCGTTTTGGCTGGTTCGGCTTTCGCCGAATCGGTCTTCGCGGGCTCGGGATCGGCGGGGGTGGAATAGTCGGGGACGATGCGGGCCTGGCTGCCGGTGATGACCAGAACCTTCTGGCCGATGGGCAGCGGCTGCGGTTCCTTCTGGGTGAGCGACAGCAGCTCGCCGTTCGATTTGCGGACGATGTATTCCCAGCCGTTGGTATCGCCGGCGATGTGCTCCATCGCCGTGCCCAGCAGACCGCCGATCGCCGTGCCGCCGACGGTGCCGAGCGCGGCGTTCATGCCGCCCGTCCCGACCTGCGCCCCCAGGATGCCGCCGGCCGCACCGCCGCTGACGGCGCCGACGGTGCCGTTGGCGCTGATCGCCACCTGACGGAAGCCGACGACGATGCCCGGCTCGACCTTGTTGGCCTGCTGAACCGCGCTGGAGGCGTAGGTGTTGGGAGAATAGTCGGAGGTGCAGCCCGCAAGACCGCCGACCGCGGCGATGAACAGGCAGAAAGAGACCGATCGAAGCACGGGCGAACCATCCGTTTTGAAACCCCGCCAAGTTTCTTACGGCAAACTCCCCCGACTCGTCACCGGGCAAAATCCGGACGCAACGGGAATGCTGCATTGCAACAGAGCGATGGCCGGGAAAGAGCCCGTCCTTCCCGGCCACCATGAATGCAGAAAACGGCTCGGCAGCCGGCGGCGCGGTCGCCGGAGCCGAATGCGCCATACTGCGAAGGGGTAAACCTTCGGCTGTGGTGCCCCAATACCGGTTGGGGTAGCGGCTGGAAGTGCCCCGACCGGGACACGGACGCGCGGTTGCCGGACGCGGCGCACTGCGGGGAAATGGCTCCATGATCCGCACCGGCACCTCCGCAAGAGACATCCCCGCCATGACCGTCACCCTGCCCGGCTCCGTCGGTGCGGTCGTCGTCCTCATCCTGATGCTGACGGCCCTGGCCGGCTGGCGCCGGGTGGAGCCGGACGATCTGACCGGCTGGCGGACCGAAAGGCTGGCAACCTTCCATGTCTGGCAGGCGGGCAGCCCGGCGCGCGAGGTCTGGGACCATCCCGACGCCCCCGTCCTGGTCACCATCCCCGCCGGCAGCTATCTCCGGGGCTCCCCGGCGACGGAGACGGAACGGTTTCCCGACGAGCCGACGCAAACCCCGGCGTCGGTCCAACATCCCATCGCCGTCGGCAAATATCCGGTCACCCGCGCCGAATATGCCAGCTTCATCCAGGACAGCGGCTATCGGCCACGGACAGTCTGCCGCGGCTATGCCGGCGAGACGGAGCTGCTGCCGCGCTGGCATTTCTCCTGGCGCCGGCCGGGGTTCGCGCAGACGAACAACGACCCGGCGGTCTGCGTGAGCTGGTACGACGCCAAGGCCTATGTGGACTGGCTCAGCCGCCGGACCGGCAAGCGCTATCGCCTGCTGACGGAGACGGAGTGGGAATATGCGGCCCGCGCCGGCACCCGGACCGCGCGCTGGTGGGGTGACGATCCGGCCCGGGGATGCGATGCGGCGAACGTCGCCGACCTGTCGGCCAAGGACCGCTTCACCGACTGGGAGGTGGCGAACTGCCGCGACGGCGCCCTGTTCACGTCGCCGGTCGGCAGCTACCGCGCCAACGGCTTCGGCCTTTACGACATGCTGGGCAATGTCTGGCAGTGGGTGGAGGACTGCGCCCCGGACGGCCGGTCCGCAGCGACCTGTTCGCAGCGGACGATGCGCGGCGGGTCATGGCACAGCAACCCGCGCTATGTCCGCTCCGCCGTGCGCCGGGTGGACGCGGCGGAGAGCGGCTATGCCGCCTACGGCATCCGCGTCGCCCGCGATCCTTGAGGAAGCTGGGGATCAGCTGCGCAGAACCTCCAGCGCCGACAGGCCCTGCACCGCATGGTCGAGGAAGGCACGCACCCGGCCGGGCATCAGCCTTGCGGTCGGCACCACGACATGGACCGGCAGCGGCTCCGGCTCGGCGTGCGGCATCAGGCGCACCAGCGTGCCGGCGGCGAGGTCGTCCGCCGCCTGATAGGACAGCGGGCGGGCGACGCCGTGCCCGTCACGGGCGGCGAGCAGCGCCGGCTCGATGTGGCTGACCGCCAGCTTCGGCGTCACCCGCAGCACCCGCTCCCGCCCATCGATCAGAAAGCGCCAGTCCGGCGGACCGGGCCGGGCCGTCGTCAGGATGATGTCGTGGCCGGACAGATCCTCCGGCATCGACGGCGTGCCGCGCCGCGCCAGATAGCCGGGGCTGGCGACCAGAAAGCGCCCGACCTGCCCCACCCGCCGGGCGACGAGGCCGGAATCGGGCAGCGGGCCGATGCGGATCGCCACGTCCAGCTCCTCCTCGATCAGGTCGAGGTTGCCGTCGGACAGCGTCAGCTCGACGCGGATGTCCGGAAACTCCCGCATGAAATCGAGGACCAGAGGCGTCACATGCTTGCGCCCGAACATCACCGGCGCGGTGACCCGCAGCCGCCCGCGCATCGGCCGGTCGGTTCCGGTGGCGGCCAGCGCCTCGTCGTAATCGGCCAGCAGCCGGCGCGCCTGCTCGGCCAGCCGCCGGCCGGCATCGGTGGGGGCAAGGTTGCGGGTGGTGCGCTCGATCAGCCGCACACCCAACCGTTCCTCCAGCCCCGACAGCGCGCGGGTGACGGCGGGCGCCGACCGCCGCAGCCGCTTGGCCGCACCGGCAAGGCTGCCGGTCTCCAGGATCGCGACGAAGATCGTCAGTTCATCCAGCCGGTCCATAATTCTTCCAATTCCTGAAAGAGTTCCTTTTCATCAAAGCCTATTCCTGCGAAGCGGCGCAAGTGGTCGGCTGTGGGCATCCGCGATCCACAGAGAAGGGAGCCTTGTCATGGGCACCAGCACCGATCCCGCCATCACGCTGTACGGCACACCGCTGTCGGGGCATGCCCACCGGGTCGAAGCCTTCCTGAACATCCTCGGCCTGCCCTATCGCTATGTCGATGCGAATGCCGAGCTTCGCCGGTCGGATGCCTTCCTCGCCCTGAACCCGTTCGGACAGATCCCGGTGCTGGTCGACGGCGATCTCGTCCTGCCGGACTCGGTCGCCATTCTCGTCTATCTCGCCGACCGCTACGACGCTTCCGGCCTGTGGAACCCGAAGGCGCCGGACGAGACGGCGCAGGTGCAGCGCTGGCTGTCGGTCGCCGCCGGCGACCTGCGCTTCGGGCCGGCGCTGGCGCGCATCCTGACGCTGTGGGGCGGGGCCGGGACGCTGGCCGACGCGCAGAGGGTCGCGGAACGCCTGCTGCGCTTCATGGACAACCATCTGGCGACCCGCGACTGGCTGGCGGCGGAGCGGCCGACCATCGCCGACATCGCTTGCTACGCCTATGTCGCCCGCGCCCCGGAAGGCCATATCCCGCTCGCCCCCTATCCGGCGGTGCGGCGCTGGCTGGAGCGGGTGGAGGCGATCCCGGCGCTGAGCCCGATGCCGGAAAGCGCCATCCCCCAGCCGGCCTGAAGACCCACCGCCGGATACCATGACGCAAGCGTTTCTGGACGTGGTGACGCAAGCGTCACGGGACCGTCGCCAAGCACCCGAATCTGTGCTTCGATGACAGTTCCATGACACTTGATGGATGGATTGAGTCGATGCGCAATTCCGCCTGTTCCGGGCGCTGGTCGCTGCTGTCCGGTGCGGTTGCCCTTTCCCTTCTGGCCGGGTCCGCCCTGGCGGCAGACCCGGCTCCCCAAGGCCCGGTGCCGCAAAGCGATCTGCTGAACGCCGAGCTGTGGATGCAGCGGTCGGTCGAATACAAGGCGAACTCGCTGGCGGTCTATGCGCTGGGCAGGATCCAGTTGGACAAGGCGCTGGCCGAAAAGACCTGGACCGCGGCGACGGAGCAGACCGGCAACTACCAGGATCTGCCGCCGGCCGTGGTGCTGGACCTGGACGAGACGGCGATGGACAACTCCGCCTATCAGGCCGGGCTGGTCACCACCAACGGCGATTTCTCGCCCAAGACCTGGGATGCCTGGGTGAAGGCGGAGAAGGCGACGGCGGTGCCGGGCGCGGTCGAGTTCACCCAATACGCCGAATCGAAGGGCGTGAAGGTGTTCTACGTCACCAACCGCAACGCCGACCAGGAAGAGCCGACCCGCCGCAACGCGCAGGCGCTGGGCTTCCCGATGGGCGGCAACGTCGATACCTTCCTGATGTCGAAGGAAAAGCCGGACTGGGGTTCGGCGAAGGGAACGCGGCGCGCCTACATCGCCAAGGAGTACCGGATCGTCCTGCTGTTCGGCGACAATTTCGGCGACTTCAGCGATGCCTACAACGGCAGCGAGGCCGACCGTCTGAAGGCGTTCGAGGCGGCGAAGGAGCATTTCGGGCGCGACTGGCTGATGCTGGCCAATCCCGGTTACGGCTCGTTCGAGAGCGCGCCCTTCGGGCATAATTTCAAACTGTCGGCAGACGAGAAGCGGGCCAGGAAGATCGGCGCGCTGGAGCCCTGGGTGGCACCGGCCCAATAACGGCCTGCCCAATTACGGCTTGAAAGGACGGTGCGCCGGGCCTGGAGCGTTGACCTTCAGAAGATCAGGCGCACCGCTTCCACGATCAGCAGCCACGGCGTGCCGATCATGACGGTCCAGACCGCCAGACGCGGCAGGCCGCTCATCTTGCGGACCTTCGGTTCGGCGGAGGGGGCGGCTTCGAACGAGGCGGCGTTGTAGATCGACATGACCTGCGGCTCCGTGAGCAAGATGGCGTTGAGGTCATCATGCGGTTCGGATCCTTAACGACCTTTAAAGAGCGCAGCCTGCGAAGTCGGCGTTTGCGCATTACCTCGACCGGATAAGTATACTCCCGGCGAAGGCAGGGCCGTGGCGCCGGACGACAGTAACCACGGCCCCGCGATACCCCGAACGTTATGGCTTCGCCACGTGCCAGACGTTGTTCACGCCGTCGCCGGTGGTGTCGCCCGGCTTCGCATCCTTGGCCCAGCTGTAGAGCGGCTTGCCGTTGTAGGCCCATTGCCGGCTTCCGTCGTCGCGGGTGACGACGCTGTATTTGCCCATCGGCTTGGCGGCGGCGGGAGCCATCAGCGGCGGCCAGTTGGTCGCGCAAGGCCCGTTGCAGGCCGACTTGCCGGCACCGTCCTTGTCGAAGACATAGAGCGTCATGCCCTTCGCGTCGGTCAGGACGGGACCCATCGCGGTCTTGCCCGTCATGGCCGGTTCCTTGTCCTGAGCGAAAGCGGGGGCGCCGGACAGGACGGCCCCCAGACCGATGGCGGCAGCGGCGATACGGAGTGCGGACTTCATTGCGCAGTTCCTCCCGAAACAGGCCCGCCGGACGGCAGGCCCGATGGATCAAGGACGCAATGGGACCGCGGATATTCCGCCCGTCACCGGCCGGAACGCCATGCCATCGGTGTTATACCGTCAGGTATTTGCGGACCTCCCGCTCGTCCAGGCCGCTGCGCGGACCGGACAGCATCACCTCGCCGCGCTCCATCACCACCCAATCGTCGGCAAGGTCGCGGGCGAAGTCGAAATACTGCTCGACCAGCAGGATCGCCATGGTGCCCTTGTCGCGCAGGTAGGAGATGGCGCGGCCGATGTCCTTGATGATCGACGGCTGGATGCCCTCGGTCGGCTCGTCCAGCACCAGCAGGCGCGGACGGGTCACCAGGGCGCGACCGATGGCAAGCTGCTGCTGCTGGCCGCCCGACAGGTCGCCGCCGCGGCGCTCCAGCATGGATTTCAGCACCGGGAACAGCTCGAACACCTCGTCGGGGATCGAGCGCTGGGCGCGCGGCAGCGGGGCGTAGCCGGTCAGCAGGTTTTCCCGCACCGTCAGCAGCGGGAAGATCTCACGGCCCTGCGGCACATAGGCGATGCCGCGCCGCGCCCGGTCGGCCGGCGCCATCTTCGTCACGTCGGCGCCGTCCCAGCCGACGGAGCCGCCCGACACCGGCTTCAGCCCGACGATGGCGCGCAGCAGGCTGGATTTGCCGACGCCGTTGCGGCCGACCAGACAGGTGACCTTACCGATTTCGGCCTTCATGGAAACGCTGCGCAGGGCCTGGGCGGCGCCGTAATGCAGATCGAGGGAACGAACGTCCAACATTACTGGGGGTCTCCCGTCAGCGGCCGAGATAGGTATCGATGACTTGGGCATTGGCGCTGACCGCGTCCAGCGAGCCTTCGGCCAGCACCGAGCCTTCGGCCAGCACGGTGACCTTGACGCCGAGCGCGCGGACGAAGCTCATGTCATGCTCCACCACGATCACCGAATGCTTGCCGGCGATGCTGCACAGCAGTTCGGCGGTCTGTTCGGTCTCGGCGTCGGTCATGCCCGCCACCGGCTCGTCGACCAGCAGAAGCTTGGGGTCCTGGGCCAGCAGCATGCCGATCTCCAGCCACTGCTTCTGGCCGTGCGACAGGCTGCCGGCCTGCCGGCTGCGCAGGGCGGACAGGCGGGTGATGTCGAGGATCTCCTCGATGCGGGCCCGGTCGTCGCGGCTGATGGCGTAGGTCAGCGTCTTCAGCGGCCGGCGCGGCGCCTTCAGCGCCAGTTCCAGATTGTCCCACACCGTGTGCGGCTCGAAGACGGTCGGGCGCTGGAACTTGCGGCCGATGCCGAGGTTGGCGATGGCCGCTTCGCGCAGGCGGGTCAGGTCGGTGTCGCCCTCAAACAGAATGGTGCCGGTGTCGGGACGGGTCTTGCCGGTGATGACGTCCATCATCGTCGTCTTGCCGGCGCCGTTGGGGCCGATGATCGCCCGCATCTCGCCGGGCATCATCACCAGCGACAGGCCGTTCAGCGCCTTGAAGCCGTCGAAGCTGACCGACACGCCGTCGAGATAGAGAAGGGTCGATTCCGCGCTCATGGGTCAGGCTCCCTTCTGGTCGGCAGGCTGGGCGTTGGGAAGGGCGGAAGTCTTGCGGCCGGGCAGCTTCGCCTTCAGCTGCGCGCCCAGCCCGAGCAGGCCCTTGGGCAGGAACAGGGTCACCGCCACGAACAGGCCGCCAAGGGCGAACAGCCACAGCTCCGGCAGGGCGCCGGTGAAATAGCTCTTGCCCATGTTGACCAGCACCGCGCCCAGGATGGCGCCGGCCAGCGTGCCGCGCCCGCCGACGGCGACCCAGATCACCGCCTCGATCGAGCTGGCCGGGGCGAACTCCGACGGGTTGATGATGCCGACCTGCGGGACGTAGAGGGCACCGGCCACGCCGGCCATGCAGGCCGACAGGGTCCAGGCGAACAGCTTGTAGCTTTCGGTGTCGTAGCCCATGAAGCGGACGCGGCTCTCGGCGTCGCGCAGCGCCACCAGCACCTTGCCCAGCTTCGAGCCGATGACGCCGGACGCAATCATGTAGGAGAGCGCCAGGGCTGCCACCGTCGCCACGAACAGGGCAACGCGGGTGGTGTCGGCCTGGATGTCGTAGCCGAGGATGTCCTTGAAGTCGGTCAGGCCGTTGTTGCCGCCGAAGCCCATGTCGTTGCGGAAGAAGGCCAGCAGCAGGGCGAAGGTCAGCGCCTGGGTGATGATCGACAGGTAGACGCCGGTGACGCGGCTGCGGAAGGCGAACCAGCCGAAGGCGAAGGCCAGCGCACCCGGCACCACCAGCACCATGATGGCAGCGAACCAGAAATGGTCGAAGCCCAGCCAGTACCAGGGCAGCTCCTTCCAGTTCAGGAAGACCATGAAGTCGGGCAGTTCGGGGTTGCCGTAGACGCCCCGCGGGCCGATCTGCCGCATCAGGTACATGCCCATGGCGTAGCCGCCGAGCGCGAAGAAGGCGGCGTGGCCGAGTGACAGGATGCCGCAATAGCCCCACACCAGATCGAGCGCCAGCGCCAGCAAGGCGAAGCACAGGTATTTGCCGAGCAGCGAGACGGTGAAGATCGACAGGTGGAAGGGCGAGTCCGCCGGCACCCACAGCGTCATCGCCGGCACGGCCACCGCCAGGATGGCGAGGATCGTCAGGACGATCCCGGCCTTGCGGTCCAGCCCCATCAGGAAAAAGCGCAGCAGCATCGGTCAGGCCTCCACCGCGCGGCCCTTCAGCGCGAACAGGCCGCGCGGACGCCGTTGAATGAACAGGATGATGAAGATCAGCACCAGGATCTTGCCCAGCACCGCACCGGCATAGGGTTCGAGGAACTTGTTCATGGTCCCCAGCGTCAGCGCGCCGACCAGCGTGCCCCACAGGTTGCCCACCCCGCCGAACACCACGACCATGAAGCTGTCGAGGATGTAGCCCTGGCCCAGGTTCGGGCTGACATTGTCGATCTGGCTCAGCGCCACCCCGGCCAGCCCGGCGATGCCGGAGCCGAGCCCGAAGGTCAGCGCATCGACCCGCGCGGTGCGGATGCCCATGGCGTTGGCCATCGGCCGGTTCTGCGTCACCGCGCGGATCGACAGGCCGAACCAGGTGCGCTTCAGCGCCACCAGCAGGGCCGCGAAGACGGTGAAGGCGAAGACGACGATCCACAGCCGGCCGTAGGTGATGGTCAGGCCGCCCAGCTCGAAGGCGCCGGACATCCAGCTCGGCGCGCCGACCTCGCGGTTGGTCGGGCCAAAGATGGAGCGGACCGCCTGCTGGAGCGCCAGCGACAGGCCCCAGGTGGCGAGCAGCGTTTCCAGCGGACGGCCGTAGAGCCAGCGGATCACGCTGCGCTCGATGACGATGCCGACGCCGCCCGACACGAGGAAGGCGGCGGGCAGCGCCACCAGGATCGACAGGTCGAACAGGCCGGGAGCATGGGCGCGGAAGAACTCCTGCACCAGGAAGGTGGTGTAGGCGCCGATCATCACCATCTCGCCATGGGCCATGTTGATGACGCCCATCACGCCGAAGGTGACGGCCAGCCCGATGGCGGCCAGCAGCAGCACCGAACCCAGCGACAGCCCGTACCAGAGATTTTGCAGCGCGGCCCAGAAGGCCAGCTTCTGTTCCAGGGTGGAGACGGCGGCGGCGGCCGACTTCTTGGTGACGTCGGACGCGCCGGAGCCGGCGACCATGTTCAGCAGCACCAGCGCGTCGCGGTCGCCGCGGGCGGTCAGCGTGTCGGTCGCCGACTGGATTTCGGCGTCGGTCATCTTCGACGCGGCCTCGCCGGTCAGCAGGATGGCGGCGCGGGCCTGCTCCATGGCGGCGCGCACACCCTTGTCCTGCTCCTTGGCGATGGCGGCGTTCAGCGTTTCCAGCGCGGAAGCGTCACGGCTCTTGAACACCGCATCGGCGGCGGAGCGGCGGACGCCGGCATCGGGGCTCATCAGGGTGAGGGCGCCGAGCGAGGCGCTGATGGCGCGGCGGAGCGAATTGTTGATGCGGATCTTCTCGACCGCGGCGGACGGCGCATCGCCGAGCGCGGCGCGGGTCAGCGGGTCGGTCAGGGTGAAGGCGTCGCCGGCCTTGCGGGCAACGACGACGGTGCCGTCGGCCTTGCGCACATAGAGGTCGCCGGCCTGGAGCGCCTCGATCACCGGCACGGCGGCCGGGTCGCCGGCCTCCGACAGTTGCGCCAGGGCCTTTTCGGTTCCGGAATAGCCGCCGCTGCCCAGGGCCTGGACGAGCGGGCGCAAATCAATTGCTCGGGGATCGGCGGCATAAGCGGCGGTCGATGTGGCGACCACCACACAGACGGCCATCAGCCAGCGGAGAGCGCGTCGCATCGGGAGTCCTTCGGTGCAGGGGCGATCCAGGGGCGGTGCGGGAGGAGCGGTGCGGGGGGCTGGAAACGCGAAACGCTTGCCCTCTCCCCTCCCCCGCCCGGCGGGAAAGGGGAAAGGGCAAGCGTCGCAACCACTCAAGCTCAGATAAGGACAGGTCAGAGAGGGAACGCGGCCCTCACGACCCCTTGCCGCCGCACTTGCCGGTCTTCACGTTGAAGTTGCCGCAGGACATCGGCTTGCGCCAATCGGCGATCAGGTCCTTGCTGTCCGGCAGGAAGTCCGACCACTCGTCGCCGGGGACCAGGCCCGAGGTCTTGGAGACGACGTCGAACTGGCCGTTCTCCTGCACTTCGCCGATCAGCACCGGCTTGGTGATGTGGTGGTTCGGCAGCATCGCCGAATAGCCGCCGGTCAGGTTGGGCACGGCCACGCCGACCATGGCGTCGATGACCTTGTCCGGCTCGGTGGTGCCGGCCGCCTCGACCGCCTTCACCCACATGTTGAAGCCGATGTAGTGGGCTTCCATCGGGTCGTTGGTGACGCGCTTGTCGTTCTTGGTGTAGGCCTTCCACGACTTGATGAAGTCGGTGTTGGCCGGGGTCTCGACCGACTGGAAGTAGTTCCACGCGGCCAGATGGCCGAGCAGCGGCTTGGTGTCGATGCCGGCCAGCTCTTCCTCGCCGACCGAGAAGGCGACGACCGGGATGTCCTGCGCCTTGACGCCCTGGTTGCCCAGTTCCTTGTAGAAGGGAACGTTGGCATCGCCGTTGATGGTGGAGACCACCGCGGTCTTCTTGCCGGCCGAGCCGAACTTCTTGATGTCCGCCACGATCGACTGCCAGTCGGAATGACCGAACGGCGTGTAGTTGATCATGATGTCCTCGGGCTTGACGCCCTTGCCCTTCAGGTAGGCTTCGAGGATCTTGTTGGTCGTGCGCGGATAGACGTAGTCGGTGCCGGCCAGCACCCAGCGCTGGACCTTTTCCTTCGACATCAGATAGTCGACGGCCGGGATCGCCTGCTGGTTCGGCGCGGCGCCGGTGTAGAAGACGTTGCGCGAGGACTCCTCGCCCTCATACTGGACCGGGTAGAAGAGGATGTTGTTCAACTCCTCGAACACCGGCAGAACCGACTTGCGGCTGACCGAGGTCCAGCAGCCGAACACGGCCGACACCTTGTCCTTGCTGATCAGCTCGCGCGCCTTCTCGGCGAACAGCGGCCAGTTGGAGGCGGGATCGACCACCACCGGCTCCAGCTTCTTGCCCAGCAGGCCGCCCTTCTTGTTCTGCTCGTCGATCAGCATCAGCATGACGTCCTTGAGCGTCGTCTCGCTGATCGCCATCGTGCCGGACAGGGAGTGCAGGATGCCCACCTTGATGGTGTCGTCCGCCGCCTGGGCGGGCATCGCGAAGGATGCCATCGCGCCCATGGCCAGACCGGCCAGCGCGCCGATCCCGAAGCTCGACGTCAGTTGCTTGGTCCGCATGAAGTTGCCCCCTTCCTTTGGCACCCCGGTTGCTCCGGGGCTTCGCCACATCGTCGAAGGAAAAGCTACCGCGCATGCGAAAGGCGGTATCTACGTCAAATGACACATACGGCCACGACCCCGGCTTCATGGCCGGCTTCGCGGCGTTACCTCCGGCGAAGGTTCGGAATAAATCCGCCGCCACGGCGTCCAACCGGTGGATGAGCGCGTGTAACGGCGATGGCGCCCCGCGGGTGGGGCAGCGATGCAAGGGAGCAACAGTGTGAACAGCAGGCCTGTCGTCACCAAATGTCGCTTGCGAATCACGAAGGGCTTGTCGAAGGTTGCAACGTTCGATCCTTTCCGTTCACGTTCCGGTCCAGTCGCCATGCATGATGTCCGCCACCCGATCTCCCGACGCTCCGCCGCCATGCTGATGGTCGGCGGACTGGCCGGCATCGTCCTGAGCGGTCCGGCGCTTGCCGCAGCGGCGAAGGAGGCCGTGCACGCCGCCAAGCCGCCGCTGGTTGCCGGCTGGGCCGCGGCGCTGGAACAGCGCGCGCTGGAGGTGCAGAACGCGCCCAAGGCGACGGCCACCCGCATCGGCTACGGCGCCGTCGTCAAGAAGGGCGACGGCGGCATGGTCGAGAGCGTCGCCCCGGCGATGGACGTGCCCCCTGCCGACGTGCAGCAGGCGCAGGCCCCCACCCTGCCCGGCCTGGAACCGGTGGAGCCGGCACCGCCGGTGGTCATCACCGTGCGCTCGCCGCTGGCCGACCGCGTCGGCAAGGTATCGCGCCGCCTGATCGAGATGGGCTTCCTGTCCGCCGACAAGTGGACCGACAGCTTCAACGACGATGTCGAGACCGCCGTGCGCGCCTTCCAGCTCGCCGAGGGGCTGCAGCCCGACGGCAAGGTCGGCGAGGTGACCCGTCAGGCGATGGACCGCACGCCCGCCCAGACCGTGGCGCTCCTGCGCCGCGCCGCCGCGGCGATGCGGGCGCAGCAGGCCTCCATCCCCGACACCACCATCCTCGTCAACCTGCCCGGCCAGTCCGTCACCCTGATCGAGCATGGCCGCCCGGCCTTCACCATGCGGGCGGTGGTCGGCCGGCCGTCGCGCAAGACGCCGCTGCTCCAGGACAAGGTGACCAGCGTCACCATCAACCCGACCTGGACCGTGCCGCCGACGGTGCTGAGCGAGGACAAGCTGCCGGCCCTGCGCAAGAAGGGCACCACCGGCATCAAGAACGCCGCCGTCTATCTGGACGGGTCGGAGGTCGCCAACACCCAGTCGGTTAACTGGTGGTCGGTCGACCCCGGCCGCGTGCGCATCGTCCAGAGGCCGGGCGACGACAACGCGCTGGGCCGCTTCCGCTTCAACCTGACCAACGGCGACGGCATCTTCCTGCACGGCACCAACGACCCGCGCCTGTTCAGCCGCGACCTGCGCGCCGCCAGCTCCGGCTGCGTGCGGCTGGAGGATGCCCGGATGATGGCGGAGACGCTGCTGGGTGCCGCGAAGGTGACGCCGGCCGGCATCGGCCAGCAGCTCGACACCGGGGAGACCAAGACGATCCGGCTGCCGAACGCCATCCCCGTGCGCTTCGTCTACTGGAACGCTTCGGTCGACACCGCCGGCGTGGTGCGCGTCCATCCCGACATCTACGAGGATCCGCCCACGCTGGCGACGCCGTCGGGCCAGTCGGGCTCTGCGGCACCGGCAATGTCGGGCAACCCGCCGTCGGCCAGCCCGGTGACGCCGGTGTCGACGCCGCGCCCGCTGTCCAAGCCGGCGCCGCTGCCGGTCCCGACCGCCCACGCACCGACGCCGCTGTCCTCGGCGTCGATCCCGGCGCCGGCAAAGCCGCTGCCGTCATCGACCGGGATGTAAGGACCGGTTTTCGGGTCACGCTGGAGGAATGGAGGTCGATATGCCGGTTCATCATTCTTCCAGCGGCTACGAGACCGGTGCCAAGGCCTATGTCAAAGGCCGCCCCAGCTACCCGGCCGAAGCCGTCGTCTGGCTTCGCGACGTTCTGGGCGTCGGTCCCGGCCGGAAAGTCCTGGAGGTCGGCGCCGGCACCGGCAAGTTCATCGCGGTGCTGAAGCAGTGCGGCGGCGAGATCACCGCCGTCGAACCGGTCGCCGGCATGCGCGAGCAGCTCGTTCCGGCTTTCCCCGACATCACAGTCCTGGCGGGGAACGCCGAGTCCATTCCCCTGCCCGACGGTTCCGTCGACGCCGTGGTCTGCGCGCAGGCCTTCCACTGGTTCGCCACCGCTGCCGCCTCGCAGGAGATGCGGAGGGTGCTGAAGCCGGACGGCAGGTTGGGGCTGATCTGGAACGTCCGGGACGAAAGCACGCCCTGGGTGGCGGCACTGACCGCCGTCACCGATCCCTGGGAGGGCGACACCCCGCGCTATCGCACCGGCGACTGGCGCCGGGTCTTTCCCGCGCCGGGCTTCGAGGCCATCGACGAGCGCCATGTCCGCCATGCCCATATCGGCAGTCCGGACGACGTCATCGTCAAGCGGACGATGTCGGTCAGCTTCATCGCGGCGCTGCCGCCCGAACGGCAGGCGGAGGTCGAGCGCGACACTCGCGCGCTGATCGCATGCACGCCCGAACTGGCAGACCGCGCCGAGATCGCCTTTCCCTACGAAACGGTCATGTTCGCCTACCGCAAGGTCTGACGAAGCCCACTTGCAGATCGTCCGGGATGGATCCGCTTTCCGACATCATCGCCCTGCTCAAGCCGACCGCGGCGGTGTCCAAGCCCATCACCGGACGGGGACGCTGGGGCATCGGCTATCCCGCCCTTCGCAAGCCCGGCTTCACGCTGATCCTGAAGGGCGAATGCTGGGTGTCCTTCGAAGGCGGAGCGCCGCTGAGGATCGCGAAGGGCGATTTCCTTCTTCTGCCTTCCACCCCAGCCTTCACGCTGAGCAGCCATCCGGGCATCGCCTGCGCGCCGCGTGAGCCGACGGACAGGCCGGTCCGGCATGGCGACCAGGAGGGCGAGGCGGAGTTCGAATCGCTGGGTGGCGGTTTCCAGATCGAGCAGGTGAACGCGCCGCTCCTGCTGACGCTGCTCCCCCGCATGATCCATGTTCCGGCCTGCGAAGGCAGGACCGACCGGTTCGGCCGCCTGATCGACCTCATCGCCGAGGAATGCGGGCAGCAGGACCCCGGCAGGGAGTTGATCCTCCAGCGGATGCTCGAAGTTCTGCTCGTCGAGGCCCTGCGCTGGCGCGGGCTCGCGGCGGACGCGGTGCAAAGCGGCCTGCTCAGCGGTCTGCGCGACCCGGCCCTTGCCCGCGTCCTGCGCGCCCTGCACGGGGACGTGCGGGCAAACTGGACGGTTACCGGCCTCGCCAAGATCGCCGGACAGTCCCGGTCGGCGTTCGCCGCCCGTTTCGGTGACGTGCTCGGATGCGGCCCGATCGAGTATCTCGCCCGCTGGCGGATGGCGCTGGCGAAGGACGCCCTGGTCCGGGGTGCGAAGTCCCTCGACCGGATCGCCGAGGAGGTCGGCTACGAGTCCGCCAGCGCCTTCAGCACGGCATTCCGAAAGCGGCAGGGCTGCCCCCCCGGCCAGTTCGCCCGCAACAGCGCCACGGGCGGCACCGGTCAGCCCCTCTCCGACGATGCCGGCAATCCATAGAAGAACCGGACCGGGGAGGCGTTGGACGGCAGGGCGCTTTCCCCGGCGGGGCGAATGGAAAGCGATCCGTCCGCCAGCCGGTCCACGGCGAGATCGCGATAGTCCCCGATGGCGGCATGCCCGGGATCCAGCACCGATGCGCCCGCACTCACCGCCGCCGCGATCCCGGCCGGCAGCCCTATCACCGCTTGCAGGATATGGACAGTTGGAAAGGGATTCCGGACGCCCGCTTATGGAGTGTCCAGGCCGCTGCGCCTATTCAAGGGACCGTTCGAAATGACGGGAGGTCCCCATGCAAACGATCCTGATCACCGGCACGTCCTCCGGCTTTGGCCTGGAGATGGCGCGGCATTTCCTGGCGAGGAACTGGCGGGTGGTCGCCACCATGCGCCAGCCGAACCCGGAGCTTTTGCCGGATACCGGCGCCCTGCGCATCCTGCCGCTCGACGTCACCAGCGGGGAGAGCATCGCCGCCGCCGTCGAGGCCGCCGGTCCCATCGACGTGCTGGTCAACAATGCCGGGGTCGGCGTGGTCGGCGCCTTCGAGGCCACGCCGATGGCCCACATCCGCAAGGTGTTCGAGACCAACACCTTCGGCGTAATATCGATGTGCCAAGCGGTGATCCCGCAGATGCGCGAACGCCGCTCCGGCGTCATCGTGAACGTGACCTCGTCGGTCACGCTGGTCGCCCTGCCTCTGGCGGCGGCCTATACCGCCAGCAAGCAGGCAATCGAGGGGTTTACCGGTTCGCTGGCCCACGAACTCGGCCATTTCGGTGTCCGGGCGAAACTGGTGGAGCCGGGATACAGCCCGACGACCCGCTTCAGCCGGAATGCCGGCATCGTCATCCAGGATCTGATCCCGCCGGCCTATAGGGACTTCGCGACGCCGATCTTCGACGCCTATGCCAGCCCGGCGGCGACGACCACGGAAACCGATGTCGCCGAAGCGGTGTCGGCCGCCATCGACGACACCACCGGCCGGCTTCACTTCCCGGCGGGAGCGGATGCGCTCGCCCTGTACCGCTCCCGCTTCGGCTGAGCCGAGCGGTTCCGGCGCCGATCTCAGCGCGTCTGGAGCACGCCCACCGCACCACGGGCGACCTCGTGCAGGTCGGCTTCGCCGCCGGCCTGGACATGGGCGAACAGGCCGGCGCGCATGCGCGGATCCCAGAACTTGCGGATGTGGGTCGCGGTTTCCGTCACCGCCTCCTCATGGGGGTAGGTGGCGAAATGGACGGCGATCTGGTTCGCCATCCGGACCAGATCCTTGGCGTGGTTCGTGTGGCTCATCGGTGTCTCCGGACTGGGTTTGAATCAACGGAACAGGATGACGGTGTCGCGGCGCGACAGGGCACCCAGGGTCAGGTTGGCGTTGCGCGCCAGTTCCAGCGCCAGCGCCGTCGGCGCCGAGATGGTCGCCAGCAGCGGGATGCCCACCGCGGCGGTCTTCTGCACCAGTTCGAAGCTGCAACGGCTGGTCATCACCACGAAGCCGGTGGCCGGGTCGGCACCCGAGCGCACGACGGCGCCGATCAGCTTGTCCAGCGCGTTATGGCGGCCGACATCCTCGCGGGCCATGCGGACGGCGCCGTCGGGCGCGCACCAGGCGGCGGCATGGACCGAGCGGTTGGCCCGGTTCATCGGCTGATGGTCCGGCAGGGCGCGGAAGGCGGCGGCTACGGCGGCCGGGTCCACCTCCAGCGAGGTCTCGATCTTGCGGGGCTCCCGAACGGCGTGGACAAGACTGTCCACGCCGCACAGGCCACAGCCGCTCCGCCCCTCCATGGAGCGGCTGCGCAGACTTCCGCGCAGGAGCCGCAGGGGATCGACCGTCAGGTTGACGACGAAGCCCAGCGGGGTTTCCCGCACGGCGATGTTCTCGATATCGGCGGCGGTCCCGACGATCTCCTCGGCCAGGCTGAAGCCCAGCGCGAAGTCTTCCAGATCGGCGGGAGTCGCCATCATCACGGCATGGGAGCGGCCGTTGTATTCGAAAGCGACCGCGGTTTCCTCCGGCACCTGCCATTCGACGTCCGCGCCCTCCTCCATCCCGACACCGGCGGAGAAGCCGGTGCCGGTGACGGCGATGGAGCACATCGCCGTGGAAAGCGGGGAGCTGTCGTCAGGAGGGATGGACCCAGAAGGCATCGCGGTCATGCTTCCCACTCCTCAGGCCGTCACTCGGCGGCGATCACGTTGGCGGCGGCGATGCGCTTGCGCTCGACGTCGTTCTTCGCATAGTCAACCTGCCAGTCCGACGGTTGGTTGCTGCGGGCAACCTGCACCGCCGTCACTTTGTATTCGGGGCAGTTGGTCGCCCAGTCCGAATTCTCGGTGGTGATGACGTTGGCCCCGGTCACCGGATGGTGGAAGGTGGTGTAGACGACGCCGGCCGGCATGCGGTCGGAGATGACGGCGCGCAGCGTCGTCGCCCCCATGCGGCTGGCGAGCGACACCATGTCGCCGTCCTTGACGCCCCGGATCTCGGCGTCCACCGGGTTGATCTCCAGCACGTCCTCCGGATGCCAGGCCACGTTGGCGGTGCGGCGGGTCTGGGCACCGACATTGTAGTGGGCGAGGATACGGCCGGTGGTCAGAACCAGCGGATACATCCGCGTGGTCCGCTCGTCGGTCGGCACATATTCGGTAATCACGAAGCGGCCGAGACCGCGGGCGAAGCTCTCCTCGTGCATGATCGCCATGCCGGTGTCGTCGTCCTCGAAGCCGGTGCAGGGCCACTGGACGCTGCCGACGCGGTCGAGCTTCTCGAAGCTGACGCCGCGGAAGGTCGGGGTCAGACGGGCGATCTCGTCCATGATCTCGGACGTGGTCTCGTAGTGCATCGGGTAACCCATCGCCGTCGCCAGCGCACAGGCGACCCAATGCTCGTCCCGGCCCACCTTCGACGGCATCGCCTTGCGGACGCGGTTGATGCGGCGCTCGGCGTTGGTGAAGGTGCCGTCCTTCTCCAGGAAGGAGGTGCCGGGGAAGAAGACGTGGGCGAAGGCCGCCGTCTCGTTCAGGAACAGGTCCTGGACGATGACGATGTCCAGCGCTTCCAGGGCCGAGGTGACGTGGTTGGTGTTGGGATCGGACTGGACGATGTCCTCGCCCTGCACGAAGAGGCCGCGGAAGCTGCCGTCATGCGCGCTGTCGAACATGTTGGGGATGCGCAGGCCGGGTTCCGGATCCAGCGTGACGCCCCAGGCGGTCTCGAACTCCTGGCGGACGACGTCGTCCGACACATGGCGGTAGCCCGGCAGCTCGTGCGGGAAGGAGCCCATGTCGCAGGAGCCCTGCACGTTGTTCTGGCCGCGCAGCGGGTTCACGCCGACGCCCTCGCGGCCGATGTTGCCGGTCGCCATCGCGAGGTTGGCGATCGCCATCACCGTGCTGGAGCCCTGGCTGTGCTCGGTCACGCCCAGGCCGTAGTAGATCGCGGCGTTGCCGCCGGTGGCATAGAGGCGGGCGGCGGCACGGACCTGATCGGCCGGGACGCCGGTGCGCGATTCCAGATATTCCGGCGAGTTGCGGTGCTCGGCGATGAACGCCTCCCACTTCGCGAACTCCTTGGGATCGCAACGCCCCTCGACGAAGCTGCGGTTGACCAGCCCCTCGGTGACGATGACGTGGGCGATGGCGTTGACCACGGCGACGTTGGTGCCGGGCTGGAGCTGGAGATGGTGCTCGGCCTGGACGTGCGGGCTACGCACCAGATCGATGCGGCGCGGATCGACGACGATCAGCTTGGCCCCGGCGCGCAGGCGCTTCTTCATGCGCGAGCCGAACACCGGGTGGCCGTCGGTCGGGTTGGCGCCGATGACCAGGATGACGTCGGACTTGTCGACGCTGCGGAAATCCTGGGTGCCGGCCGAGGTGCCGAAGGTCTGCGACAGGCCGTAGCCGGTCGGCGAATGGCAGACGCGGGCGCAGGTGTCGATGTTGTTGGTGCCGAAGGCGGCCCGGATCATCTTCTGGACGACGTAGACCTCCTCGTTGGTGCAGCGCGACGAGGTGATGCCGCCGATGGAGCCGCGACCGTACTTGGCCTGCACCGCCTTCAGCCGCTCGGCGGCGTAGGCGACCGCCTCTTCCCACGACACTTCACGCCACGGGTCGGTGATCTTCTCGCGCACCATGGGCTTCATGATGCGGTCCTTGTGGGTGGCATAGCCCCAGGCGAAGCGGCCCTTGACGCAGGAATGGCCCTCGTTGGCGCCGCCGTCCTTCCACGGCGTCATGCGGACCACCGTGGTGCCCTGCAGCTCGGCCTTGAAGGAGCAGCCGACGCCGCAATAGGCGCAGGTGGTGATGACGCTGTGCTCGGGCTGGCCGTGCTCGATGATCGACTTCTCGGTCAGGGTCGCGGTCGGGCAGGCCTGGACGCAGGCGCCGCAGGACACGCACTCGCTGTCCATGAAGCTCTCGTTGGCGCCCGGCGACACCGAGGAGGCGAAGCCGCGTCCGTCGATGGTCAGCGCGAAGGTGCCCTGGGTCTCCTGGCAGGCGCGGACGCAGCGCGAGCAGACGATGCACTTGGAGGCGTCGAAGGTGAAGTACGGGTTGCTCTCGTCCTTCGCGGCGGCGCGGTGGTTTTCGCCTTCGAAACCGTACCGCACGTTGCGCAGGCCGACGGCGCCCGCCATGTCCTGCAACTCGCAATCACCGTTGGCCGCGCAGGTCAGGCAGTCGAGCGGATGGTCGGAGATGTACAGTTCCATCACGCCGCGGCGCAGCTTGGCCAGCTTGTCGGTCTGGGTGTGGACCTTCATGCCGGGGGCGACGGGGGTGGTGCAGGACGCCGGGGTGCCGCGGCGCCCCTCGATCTCCACCGCGCAGAGGCGGCAGGAGCCGAAGGGCTCCAGGCTGTCGGTCGCGCACAGCTTCGGCACGGTGATGCCGGCGTCCATCGCGGCGCGCATCACCGAGGTGCCTTCGGGAACGCTGATGCTGCGGCCGTCGATCTCCAGCGTCACCAGGGTCTCGGAGACGCGGGCCGGGGTGCCGTAGTCGGTCTCGTGGATGAGGGTCATCTCGGGTGCTCCTGGGGTCGCTCGTTATTCGGCGGCGATGTGGGTGACGCGGACGGCGTGCTGCTTCTTGCGGAAGTCTTCCGGGAAGTGCTTCACCGCGCTGCGCACCGGATAGGGCGTCATGCCGCCCATGGCGCAGAGCGAGCCATCCACCATCACGTCGCAGAGGTCGGCGAGCAGGTCCAAGTTCGCATCGACGTTCTTGCCGGCGATGATCTTGTCCAGCGTCTCCATCCCGCGGGTCGAGCCGATGCGGCAGGGGGTGCACTTGCCGCAGGACTCGGCGACGCAGAACTCCATGGCGAAGCGGGCCTGCTGGGCCATGTCGACGCTGTCGTCGAAGACGACGATGCCGCCGTGGCCGACCATCGCCTCCTGCGCCGCGAAGGCCTCGTAGTCCTTGGGCAGGTCGAACTGCGAGGGCGGCAGGTAGGCGCCGAGCGGACCGCCGACCTGCACCGCGCGGATCGGCCGGCCGGTGATGGTGCCGCCGCCATACTCGTAGAGCAGCTCGTGCAGGGTGATGCCGAAGGCCTTCTCGACGATGCCGCCATTCTTGATGTTGCCGGCGAGCTGGAAGGGCAGCGTGCCGCGCGACCGGCCGACGCCGAAGTCGCGGTAATAGTCGCCGCCCTTGTCGAGGATGATCGGCACCGAGCAGAGCGACAGCACGTTGTTGACCACGGTCGGCTTGCCGAACAGGCCTTCCAGCGCCGGCAGCGGCGGCTTGGCGCGCACCATGCCGCGCTTGCCCTCCAGGCTTTCCAGCATCGCGGTCTCTTCGCCGCAGATGTAGGCGCCGGCGCCGACACGGACGTCGAGGTGGAAGGTGCGGTCGGTGCCGTGGATGTTGTCGCCGAGCCAGCCCTCGTCATAGGCCAGCTTGATGGCATGGCGCAGGGTGGCCGTGGCGTGCGGGTATTCCGAGCGCATGTAGACGTAGCCGGAGGTCGCCCCCACCGCGATGGCGGCGATGGTCATACCCTCGATCAGGCAGAAGGGGTCGCCTTCGATGATCATGCGGTCGGCGAAGGTGCCGCTGTCGCCCTCGTCGGCGTTGCAGCAGACGAACTTCTCGTCCGCCGGGGCCTGCATCACCGTGTTCCACTTGATGCCGGTGGGGAAGCCGGCGCCGCCGCGGCCGCGCAGGCCGCTGTCGGTCACCGCCTTGACGATCTCCGCCTGGGACATCGCCAGCGCGTTCTCCAGCCCGCGGAAGCCGCCATGGGCGCGGTAGTCCTCGACCGACAGCGGATCGATGATGCCGCAGCGGGCGAAGGTCAGCCGCTCCTGCTTCTTGAAGTAGGGGATTTCCTCGGTCAGGCCATGGCCCAGCGGATGCTCCCCACCGGTCAGGAAGCCGGCGTCGAACAGGCCGGGGACGTCGGCCGGGGTGACCGGGCCATAGGCGACGCGGCCTTCGGCGGTTTCGACCTCGACCAGCGGCTCCAGATAGAGCATGCCGCGCGAGCCGTTGCGGACGATGCGCAGCGGCAGGTCGCGCCTGGTGGCTTCCGCCCGGATGGCGGCGGCGACCGCATCGGCGCCGACCGACAGGGCCGCGGAGTCGCGCGGGACGAAGACGGTGATCAGATGGCCGCTCATTGCGCGTGACCCTTGTGGCTGTCCTTGTGGGAGTGGCTGAGGGCGCGGGGGATTTGCTGATGGGCGTGCGGGTTGGCCCGCGTTTCGGCCGCCAGCTCGTCGAAGCGGTCGGGCGAGACCCGGCCGTGCAGGTTCTCGTCGATCATGACGGCGGGCGACAGGGCGCAGTTGCCCAAGCAGAAGACCGGTTCCAGCGTGAAGGCGCCGTCGGCGGTGGTGCCGTGGAAATCGACCTGCAACCGCGTCTTGATGTGGTCGACCAGGGCGTTGGCGCCCATCGACTGGCAGGCCTCGGCCCGGCAGACCTTGATGGTGTGGCGGCCGGGCTTTTCGCGGCGGAATTCGTGATAGAAGGAGACCACGCCATGCACGTCGGCGCGCGAGAGGTTCAGCTCCGTCGCCAGCAGGGGGATGGCTTCCTCGTCGATGTAGCCGAACTCTTCCTGCAGGGCGTGGAGGATCGGCAGCAGGGCGCCGCGCAGATGCCGATTGTCTTCGACAATCGTCATGGCGCGCTCAGCGCTCCACGGATGGCAAGCGTTCACGGGTGTCCCTCCTTGCGATCGTCCGCGCCGCTCTTGGGGTCGGCGTCGTTCTGGCTTGGCTCTGTTGGCTTTTTCCGGACGTCTCTCGTCGCCCGGCACCGTCAGAGTGGCGGAGGATACGGTATACCAGCAAATTGTATTTTCTGATGGCGTGATAGCTTTTGGCTATCAAGCACCGTGGCGACCGCTCAGCGGATCGCCAGCCGCCAGGGAATCATGGCGTCGGCGACACCGATGGCGACGCGCTGGGCGATGTCGGCATCGGCGGCTGCCACCGCCAGCGCCTTGGCGAGCGGCGGCGGCGGGTCGCGGTCGGCATAGGCGAGGCCGACGACGTGGCTCAGCTCCGGATCGACCAGCGGCAGGGCGACGATGTCGGGATGCGGCGGCACGAAGGTCAGCAGCTGGCCCGGCACGATGCTGGCGCAGGTGCCGGCGCGGACGATGGTGTAGAGGGTGACGATGGAGTTGGTCTCCATCGCCGCCTCCACCGTCCGCCCGGTCATGCGAAAGGCGGTGTCGGCGATGCGGCGGTTCTGCATGTCCGGAGTGAGCAGGCAGAGCCGCAAGCCCGCCGCCTTCTCCCACGGCACCGCCCCTTGCGCGATCAGCTCGTCCGACAGGTCGTCGCGGCGGGCCAGCAGGTGGTAGCGCTCGGTGTAGAGCGGCAGGGTGCGGACGTTGTTGAGCGGCTCGTTGTCGAGATAGGTGATGGCGGCGTCCAGCTCGAACTCGTCGAGCCCGCGCTGGATCTCGCGCGAACTGAGCGACACGACGCTGGAGCGGATGTGCGGAAAGCGGGTGGTGAAGGGCGTCAGCACATGCGGCACCACCGGCAGGGCGGTGGGGATGGCGCCGAGCCGCAGATGGCCGGTGACGCCCTGGGCGAGCGCCAGCAGCTCGTGGCGCAGGCTGTCGCGCTCGCCGACGATGCGGCGGGCATATTCCAGCACCTTCAGCCCCTCCGGCGTGAAGCCTTCGAACTTCTGGCCGCGCTCGACGATGGGGACCTGAAGCTCCTCCTCCAGCTGGCGGATGGCGTTGGAGAGGGTCGGCTGCGAGACGTGGCAGCTTTCCGCCGCGCGGCCGAAATGCTTCTCGCGCGCCAGGGCCAGCAGATAGACGAACTTGCGGAACATCGGCCCCCTCCCCTCCCGTCAGGCTTCCGGGTCGAAGGGCGGGACCGGCAGGCCCGGCACATCGACCGTCATGGCGAACAGCCCGCCCGACTGCGGCAGCCGCTCCAGCTCGTCGGCCGGGCGGCCGGCGCTGGCGGTGGTGACGTAGAGCGTGCGCAGGTCGGGACCGCCGAAGGCCACCATGGTCGGGCAGCGCGCCGGCAGCGGATGTTCCGACAGCAGCGCGCCGTCCGGCGAGAAGCGCGCGACCCGCCCGCCCTCGTACAGCGCCGACCAATAGCAGCCCTCGGCATCCACCGCCGCCCCGTCCGGCCGGCCGCGGTCGCCGTCCTTCGGCTCCAGCCGGAAAAAGACCTCGCCGTCGGAAATCGCGCCGGTCGCCGGATCGTAGCGGTAGCGGCGGACGGTGAAGGTCGGCGTGTCGGCATGGTAGAGCGTCCGCCCGTCCGGGCTGAAGGCCAGCCCGTTGGAGGTCAGCAACCCGCCGGCCAGCACCGCCAGCCCGCGGCGGTCGTAGCGGTAGAGATGCGCCTTGCCGCCGGCCTTCGGCTCGTCCAGCGTGCCGGCCAGATAGCGGCCGGCGGGATCGGTCTTGCCGTCGTTGAAGCGGCTGGCGCCCTGGTCCTCCGGATTGGCGGCGAGGCAGGCGACCGGCCGCCCCTCCCCGTCCAGCTGCCACAGGCCGGAGCGCAGGCCGGCGATGAAGCCGCCGCCCTTGCGCGGGGCGACGCAGCCGATCTCCTCCGGCAGGGCCATCGCACGGGCGGCCCCGGTCGCCGGATCGAAGCGGTTCAGCGCCTTGCCCTTGATGTCCACCCAATAGAGCGCCTGCTCCTCCACCGACCAGACCGGCCCCTCCCCCAGCCTGGCACGGGCATCGAGCACGCAGGTGAAGGCGGGGGTGGCGGTCATCGCATGATCCTCGGGAGTCGAACGGACCCGCAGGGTCGGACAGTTCGGCCGCCGGATCAAGCGCTCCGGCAAGCCCCCTGGCAGTCCCCCCGGCGGAAGCGGTCCCGCGTCCGGCGGAGGATGGAACGGCGTGGAACGCTTTCCGGCGGATGTTCCATCGTCCGGCCGCCCCCTACCGGCGCCAGGAGAAGGCGCCGACCGCGCGGCGGTCGACCGGGCCGGGGTTGAGGTTGGGATACTCCTCATACTGGTTGAGCGTGTAGGGGAAGACGCCCTTCGGCCCCGCCGCCTCCGGCTGGGCGACGACGGCGGCGATCATCGCCGGGCTGGGCGGATGGCGCTCGCGGATGGCGCCGGGGATGTCGTCGTCGTCCAGTTCGGGGACGGTGACGGCGGGCGGGTCCTCGGGCTTCGGGGCCGGCCTGGGGGCGGGGTGCGCGGCGGGCTCGGCAGCCGCTTCGGCGGCGGGCGGAGGGGCGGAGTGCCCGGCGGAGCGCCGGTCGGGCTGCGCGGCCTGCCGCTTGGCCGCGGGCAGGTCGAGGCCGGCGAACAGGCCGAGCCGCTCGGCCAGCCAGCGCACGGTGGCGGGATCGCCCGAGGTGACCAGCCGCTCGATCTGCTCGGCCACCAGCACCCGCAGCGAGGACAGGCGAAGCTCGGCCTCGCGGTTCAGCGCCTGCCGTTCCCACCACACCCTGTGACGGAAATCCTTGGAGCCGTAATAGGCCCGCCACAGCGTGGTGCGGCTGCACCCCATGGCGCGCGAGACCTGGAGGAAGCTGTTGCCGCGCGCCAGCATGCCGGCAGCCATGATCCACTGCTCCTCATGGATGTAGCGCGGCGCGTGATTTGACACGAAACGGCGGATGTTCTGGCACGGAATACCTTCCGCCTTAGCGATTATCCCGGCCAGCCTTCGGCGATGTCCACCGCCAGCACAGCCGTCACATCCTGCGCCGCGTCGATTGCCTTATGAAGCTGCCGTTCGGCGCGGAAGCACGCCTGCACATGCAGGCCAACTGCCCGGCCGATGTCCACCATGACGGACGGCGAGATTTCCGCCCACCCACCGGCACCCTTGAAGTCGATGGGAGCGGTCGGGACGCTGCCGGTCAGCATGTCGCGAGCGAGGCCATAGGCGCCAGTGATCATCCCTTGGCTTTCCCGGTCCGTGCGAATGGTCGTACCAGCCACCAGGATGCCGCCCGTCTCCACCTCGTACCGCTTGGCCGTCGCAGCATCCTTGCGGGCGGTCTTCAGCTCGTCCAGCGGGATCGGCTCCACGCCCCAGGCGCGCCGGATGCGCTGATGCTCCAGTTCCAGCGTGTCGGTGTAGGTGGCGGCCTGCCGGTGGGTGCGGGCATCAAAGGGCGGACAGGTTTCGAAGATTTCCATGGGTCACCTCGTTAAGGCAGGACACTGAACCCGGAGGGGAGAGAGCCGACAATGTCAGGAGCACGGAAGCAGGCGGTGAACACCGCGGCGTCGAAGGTGCCGCAAGCCGGGTAGAGCGTGCCGCCAATGCCGGTATAGGCCGGGTTCGCGCCGGTCGCCGGATCGCCGCTGGCCTGCCAGACCCCGTTCTTGCGGAACCAGATGCTGCCGGGCGCCGTGTCGAATGCGATGCCTTGTCTATCGCCAGCCGTCCAAGAAGAGCCGTAGGCAGTCAGGCCGTTGCCGTCCTTCTGCTTGTCGCCGGTGCTGCGGTAGGCTGCCGGAGAGTTGGGATTTTGCTCGAAATTCGTGAAGGTGCTGTCGACGATGCCGACACTCATATTGCCGCCGGACCCACTGCCACAGAGCATTTCCCAGTAATATTTCCCGGACGGAATCGAGGCCCCCGCGCGAATTGCCCGCCACTGGCCCGACGTGGCAAATGTCACGGTCAGGTTGCTATTGCTCAAGGTCGCCACCGTGCTCTTGGCCGTCGGAGACCATGACCCGGTTGAGGAAAAGCCGCCCTGCGCTCCGACCGAATGCCAGCGTGACACGCCATCGCTGATGAGGATGACGCTCTGCGTGGCCGCAAGCGATGCGCCGGCCAAACCGTCCACCGTGTCGGACCCGCCTGCGCCGATTGCAACAGCCCCGGTGCCGACGTTCTTCAACATGACGGGAGCACCGTTGCCAGCCGCAGCAGCTGAAGGCAGGGTCAGCGTGATCGAACCGGAACACGGGATCAGCTTCCCGACTTCGGACAGCGCAATGGTGGCACTTGCCGTCTTCGTCGTCACGGCGGGGAAAGACGCCAACCCTACTGCCGCCGCCGGCAGCGTCACGAAGACATCCTTGGTGCCCACGCCCCAGCCAACGGCGGCTCCATTGCTGCTGGATGCCAGGATGGTGTCGCGCGACAACGAGTCAGGGGAGCCCGCCGTATAGGTGCCGATGCCAACTTCCCAGTTGGTTCCGTCAGCAATGCAGTAATAGACGGACGAGCCGGAGGCAAAGGCTTGTCCAAAGCTCTGAAAGCCGGACACCGTGCCGGACAGGGCAACAGAACCGGTGCCTGTGGTGGTCGTGGTTTGTTTGACCCGATCCTTGATCGCGGGCATGTTAAAGCCTCTCTGTGATGCTGAAAATGCTGGACCAGTAGTTCCCGTAAGTGCGCTTCGGGGGCTGGAGGTTCTTGAGCAATCCCCAAATGCTGACGTCGCCGGGATTGGGGTCGCTGCTATCGGAAATCACCAGAACGTCGTTTTCCGAGCCGCAGATACGCTGCAACTCGCGCAGATGCGTGCGCTCGTCGGTCAGTGAAATGAAGTCGAGACCGAAGGTGGTCGCTCTGGGGTTTGCGCCAGGGGTGATGAAGGTCTGTCCGGCTCGACCGACCGTCTGCGTGCCGGTGGGTGCGCGCCCCCACTCCTCCCCGAGCGGAGGCCCGTACCGCGGCGTCCACAACGGGCCGACATACAGCCTGCCACCCCGCGTCTCCGCCACTGCCGGATCCGACAGGTACAGGCGCAGCGACCGGGTGGTGACGGGTTGAGGCAAGACGTGGAGCATGTAGCCGAAGCGCGGGTCCACCCGCGCCGGAATATCACCGCTATCGTAGAGGTCGGCGTTGCCCGGCATGTCGGAGGCGGTGATCTGGCAGCGACCCGTCTCCCACGTGTGGCTGGAGCCCATCAGGGCCACGCAGTCGATAGTCTGCGGCTCCGGCCAAACCAGATTGACCCAGGCGTTGCCGGTCAGCCCGGCCGACCAACGCCGCTTGGGGTGCGGGTCCACCAACAGCGTGACGGGCTTGGTCCCGACCTGTGCGCTGGCAGAGAGGATGGCGGTGTCGGCACAGTTCAGGTAGCCGATTTTCCACGTCGTATTCGGCATCAGGCCACCAGCACAGTGAGTTCGGAGCGGGCGTCTTCGGCGTCCTCGCTCAGAGCGGCGATGACGGCCAGGGCACCGCCCCGAAGCCGCCAGCGGGGATAGTCGATGCGCACCACCTCGCCCAGATCGCGCGCAAAGGCTTGGGTGCCGAGCTGGATGCGGTACAGCCCGCGCGGGGCCTGCCACATGGCCTCCAGTTCCTGCCCCAGTCGTAGAGCATCGGCCCGATCCCGGAAGTAGCCTTCCACCGGGGCCGGGTCGCTGGGCTGCTTGTAAAAAGCCCTGGTGGTGTCGTTGACCACCTCCGCCAACCGCCGGGCCTCCGCAAGCCAGCGTCGCCGTTCGTCCGTCACCGCGCCGGCAAGGTCCGAGGGCTGCGGCGTCCAGTTGCGGTCGTAACCCACCTTCCATCTCCATGGCGGCGGCGTGACTTCGGCGGGCGGCTCCAACGCGGTGGCGCTGACGATGTCGGTCTCGTCGTAGGTCGCCACCACCGGACCAGCGACTGGGAGCCGCAACGAACCGAGAGAGAACAGCCCACGCCGGCTGAAGCCGCCCCAACCGACACAGCCGCGCAGCAACTCCTCCAGCACGTCGGTGCAGGTCGATCCATCGTCGGGGCCGGTGAAGTAACCGACCGGCACATGGAACTGCCAGGGTGCCCGCGTCAGATCAGCGACGCGTGCGGACGGCACCGACGCACGATCCATGAGGATGTGCGCGATAATCTGGGCAGTTGTCCCCAGCACGACGCCACCCACCACCGCCCCGACCACGTCGCAGGTGACGGCGCTCTTCTCTGCCTCGTTAAGGTAGTCCGTGCGGAAGAACCCTGCCGCCGCGCAGGTGATGAAGCTGTTGGCCGGCACGGTCGCGGCCCGCAATGCGTCGGCCGTAGGATAGTCCGGCCCCTTGGCGAGCGCAGCGCCACGCGCATAGACGGCAGGAATGTCGCTGACCCGGCCGCCGTGGACCATGAACAGCAATTCGGCCGCAATGAGAAAGACCGGCGTGGCATTGAACACCCACCCGAGCGCCACCGGCAGACGCTTGCCCTCCAGGTCCGCGCCACCGTCCAGGCCGCCGGAGCCACCGAAGGTCCGCGCCTCGAAGGGCACCTCAAGAAGGTACTCCCAACCGCGCAACTGGACGATCAGGCGCTCGTCGGTCGCGTACCAGCCGGAAGCCGTGCCGTCAAAGAGGGGAATGAACTCGGAGACACGCCCGCCCGCCGCCCCGACCCGGATTACCACCGAACGGCCGGCAACGTCGAAATCATGGACCAGATCATCATAGCTGCGGTCCACGTTGATAAGCTCGGCCTCGCCGTACGACACCGACACGGCCCCTCCCAGCAGATCGGACAGCAGCGACCGCTCCACCCGCAGAGGAGACAGCAGCGCACCGGGATAGAGGGTGTTCTCGGGTTCCTCGCCGAACCCCGTCTCCACGTCCTCGGTCGCCGCATAGAGCGAGATGACATCGGCGGATGCCGTAGTCGTCGGCACAGCAGAAAGCGGGCTATCGGAGAGCGCTTGTCCAAGCATGGAGCTACTCCGGAATTTGACGGGCGGTGATGGTGATGGTGTAGACCAGCCGATTGCGTCCGCTGGTCAGTTCCTCTAAACGCAGCTGGCCGAACGCATAAACGGTGCCGGTAGCGACGAACGATGCCGTGGCGGCAACCACCCGGCCGGCGATGACCGATAGAATGCTGACCCCGGTCGCTGTGGCACTGACACCCCGCAGAGCACCGGCCGCCCCCGAGACAGCGGCAGCTGCCGTTGCCGCCCCGGTGACGGCAGTTCGCCGCCCGGCGGTGCCGGACGATAGGCTGGTCGCCGACAGCCCGCCAACCACCCCGGCGACACGGCCGGCCAACCCGGCGGATGACGTCACCCCGATCAGCGAGCCGGAGGCGGCGCCAACACGGGATGCAGTGGCGGTAGCACCGCTGCTCCCCAGCAGTGCGCCATTGAAGCTCCGCCCGGCCCCAGCCACGCCGCTGACCGCGAGAGTGCCGCTGGCTGCCCCGGTGGCGGCAGCCGAAAGGCCGGCGGCAACGGTGGTCAAGCCGGTCCCCGCTGTGGAAGCGCTGACGCCCGCGGTCCGACCGGCGGTGGCGGTTACCATCGAGTCGCAAGCCAGCACGCCCATACCGCCCCCCACCCGCGACGCAGCCGCCGTGCCGCCCGAACTGGCGGTCGTCGTGGCAGTGCTTGGCTGCGTACGGCCGGCGGTCGCGGCGACCGCCGATACACTGCTGGTCGAAGCATCGCCCGCGGCTGCCCTGCCCGCCGTTCCGGCCACAGTCGAAGCACCACCGGCTATCGCCAGGACACCCGCGCGAAGACCGGCAACCCCGACACCGACGAGAGCGGCTATCGCGGTGGCGCTGGCACCTGCCGTACGGATCACGGTCCCCGACAGCACCCCGCCACTGACGGCGACACCCGTCACACCCGCCGATTTGGTGCCTGCGGCAAGAGAGACCCCAGAGGCGGTGACCGCCGCCACCCGGTACGAGACGACGCCGGCCGTCGCGCTGGCGGTCGCCACCGACTGTACCGCCCCGCTGATCTCGTAGGATGCGCCGCCGCCAACCGTCGCAAGCGGAGCCGATCCGACCGGCGAAAACCCGAGCATCAGGTCAACGTCTGACTCAGACTGCCGGCTGCGAACTTCAACTCGTCCGCAGAGCCGATGGTTTTAGAAGCCGAAAGGGAGCCAAACCACAGCATGTTTCCCCCGGTCAGAGCATCGAAGATCGCCCAATCCGTGACCGTCCCCCACGAGGCGGTTGCCGGGCCAAGCACGATGGCAGCGGTATTGGCGGAGGTGCCGTTCGACGATGCCGACATAGCACTGGTAATCGCCTGCCGGGCGTAGCCGGTGCTTGTCGTGCTGACTTCCGTGCCCGGCGTCGTGACCGTCGAAGCCGAGGTCAACGCCGCCACATAGACGGCGGCAGGCATGGTATATGCCGCCTTGCCGTTGACGTGATCGATCAGTTTGTTTCTGAGGTAGTTGGACATCGGCATAATTAAGCTGCTCTCTTCTTGTTGTATTGAAGGGAAGACAGGGAAATCCTGAAATCCGCGCCTTGCTTGTCGACACGGCGCCGCAGTTCGACACCCTCTTCGCGCGCGACGGCGGCTTGCCTGTCGGCGGCATCGGCGACGGCGGCACCGATCTCGCGGGCATTCCGTCGCGCCGCCTCCCGAGATGCACGGATCTCGGCTGCAAGAGCGCTCAGGCCGGCATCGGAGGTGGTGACGCGGGGTCGGAAGCCGGTTGCGTTGACTGGCAGGTGATCGTTGGCAGTTGCCCAGGACTGCGCGATAGCCTTGCTCTCGGTGTGCGGGTAGACCCGTTCCCCGCCGGCCAGCTGGATCAGCTCCCGACCGTTTTCACCCACCCATGCCCACCCGGCCGGGGCACTGTCGGTGCCGGTTGCAAAGCCGGGGATCTTGCGAGTGCCGTTCAGCACCTCGGACAGACCGTAGGTCTGGAACCACAGCGCCAAATTGAAGGCCGGGTTGGCCTGCCGTGCCGCCTGGATGTCGGCGAATTGGCCGAAAGCCGCCTCAATATCCGCGTTGCTGAAGGCCTCCAGACGGCGGCGCTTGTCCTCCACGGTGGCGTCTACCAGGGTGGTGGGCGACGTGCTGGAGGTGGTGCCCGCCATGCGCTGAAGCGCGGTCAGCGAGGACTGCCAGACCAGATAGGATTGGTTCATGATGCTGTTGAGGCTAGACAGCTCTCCGTACTGCATCTGCCCGATGGCTGCCGCGCTGGCACGGTTGGCCTGCATCTCCGCCAACGTCTTGTTGGCGGTGGCCAACTGTCGCTCCGCCGCATCCACACCCATGGCTGTAGTATCGCCGAACTCCGCGAACACCTCACGGACCCAGTCATAATCCGTGCTGTTGGTGGGGCCGAAATAGCTCCGCGCCAACTGGATCAGGGACGGTCCCAGAGACAGCAAGCTCTGCTTTGCCGCCTCGCGCTCGTCGTCGGTTGCGGTCTGGCTGCGGAAGGTCCCTGCGGCGGTGCCGAACTGTCGCCGAGCCTCCTCCAGCCGCTCCTTGTCGGACAGAGGCGAGGTATCGGCAAGGGCGAGGCTGTCGAATGCCGACCGGAATGCGCGGGCCGACTGTGCGATCTTTACGGCACCGTTGCTCAGGGTGGTGATGTAGTCCTGCTGCGCCGTGATTTGGGCTTCATAAGCCCCATCCACGTCAGCCTTTGCTAGCTGGAAGGCCTTGGCCGCCCGCTCAGCCGCCTGCACCTGTTGAAGCACGGTTGTGTCGTAGCCGGCGGTCTTCGCATCGGCCAGGGCCTTGGCCTGCTGGACATCGAGCGCAATCAGCTCCGATCCGCGGGTGTTGCCCAGCGCACCATAAAGCCGGCTCTGCACATCGGCCTGGAAAGAGGCGAGGCTCGCCGCGGTGGTGCCGGCGTCGGCACTCATCGCCTTGATGGTCTGCGCCAGCTTGCCGATGTCGCTGGTCGCCCCATAGGTGGAGGTAATGACGTCCAGCTGGGTGGCGTTCAGTTGCGTCATGATGCTGTTGAGCTGCGCCGCCCGCAGGGTCTGCGCCTTGGTGATCGGCTCCCCCACCGCGGCCAGATCGCGGGCGTTGGTCTGTTCGTCCTCCAGCGATTTGGTGATCTGGTTCAGGAAGTCGCGCCCCAGCGCCGAATTGATCTGCTGGTCGAGGCTGGTGTTCAGTGTCTTGGCAAGCTTCTTCAGGCTGTTGTTCAGCCCCTCGTCCATCTTCTTTGCCGCATCGGCGGCGGAGTAACCGACGGCCTGAAGCACATCACCCATGTTGGACCACTGCGCCCGGTACTGTGCGGCCTGCGCCTCATAGACGGTGTAGGTCTTGGGGTCAGCGCCGGACACCAGCGTGTCGACCCAATTGCGGGTCGCGTTGGCGGCCTTGGTCGCGTCCAGCCCGGCATCGGATGCAGTCTGGCGGAAGTCCTTGATGGCGATGGTCAGGTCGGCCGCCGCGGTCTTGCCCTGCTTGCGGGCGGTATCCTCCAGACCGATCGCATTGTTCATCGCGTCGACCGAGTCTTGGAAGGTGGCGGCCAGCTGAAGGTGCTTGGTCAGCGATTCCGACGTGGTGGCGTTGCTCTTGGCGAGCACCGTCTTCACGTCATCGTTCACCCCGGTCAGCGAGCCGTTGCCGATCAGCCCCTTCAGGCTCTCCCGCATGTAGAACTGGACGGCTTGGCTCTGGTCGGTGAACTCGGTCTTCTGCCCCGCCTTGTCGCCCACCTGCGGGGTTACGAACCACTTGTTGTCCTTCTGGAAATACTGGATCAGGCCGGTGTTGGCGCCGTCGCCGCCGGTCAGCTTGCCGCCGATCCCGGTGATAACCGCATTCATTGCCTTGGCGATGGAGTCGGTCACCTGCTGCATTTGGCCGGCATCGGCCCCATTGTCAGCGAGCGCCTGATCGGTCCGAAACCCACCCGAGCCGTCCAGCGTGACGTTACCCGAGCTGTTCGGCCCGACGGTCTTCTTCTGCGTGCCCAGCATCGCCATAACGGCGCTGATGACGGCAGCGGCAGCGATGCCCCACGGTCCACCCACCGCAGACATGCCCCAGATGCCGGCACCGATGCCGGCGGCACCGGCACCGGCAGCAGCGCCCACCAGCGCGCCACCGGCTTTGCTGTTCATCGCCGTGCCAGCCAAGCCACCCAGAACCCCGCCCACCACGCCATAGGGCATCGCCGCACCGATGGTGCCCGCGGCACCGACAACGGCGTTGCCGGTGCTGGTCAGCATCATGTCGGTGGCAGCGGCTTCCGGGATCACCCCAGCCGCAGACGTGGACAGGCCGAGCGCTTCGCCCAAGCTGCTGGTGGCGAAGGAGCCGGCCGCCTGCGTCGCGGCCAAGCCCGATCCACCGCTCAGCATCTGCCAGCCAGCCCGGCCGAGACTGAACAGATTGGTGGCGTTGCTCATCAGCCCGCCCGATCCCTGCGACGCACCGGCAACCCCGCCGGCACCGGCAGGCGCCTGGATCCCGAACAGCGACGGCATCGCCCCCACCACCTGGGTGACGATGGGCAGGACGATGTTGGCTTCCAGCGCCGCCAAGGCGATGCGCTTGAAGATGGACTTGAAGACGTCCACCATGCTGGTGGCCTTGCTCGGGTCCATCAGCCGGTCATAGAGGTTTTCCGAAATGCTGCCGGCGATTTCCTTAGATGTCGCCTGCACCTCCTTCTGGAAATTGACCAGCGCTTGCGCGTCGGCGATCTGTTCCTGAAGGCGCACCCACTCCGCGATCTGTTCGGTGGTGGCGGATTTCGCCATCTGCGCGGCTTGCTGCTGGATCTGGAGGGAACGGAGCGCCCGCTCCCGGTACGGCTCCGCCCGCCCCATCAGCCCCAGTTCGGCCTGCGCCATCTCCAGCTCGGCACGAGCGGTACGCAGAGACTCCTCACCCTGCCGGCGTTTCCGGGCTTCGTCCGACCGCTTCGACAGGGTCTCATAATCGGCTGCCAGCTCGCGCAGCAGTTGCCCCAGCTCCGCCGCCCCTTCGGCTTCGGCGGCTTGCGCAGCGCCCAACAGCGCGGAGGTCTGAGCGGCAGCCTCCGCCTGTCGCTCCGCCTCCGCCTGTGCCGCCGCCCCGCCGCGGGCGGCATCGGCGACCTTCTCTTCCCACTCCACGCGAGTCTGAAGATCCGAAACGGTCTTGGCGCCATCGGCGGCGGCCTGCGCGGCGGCCGACAGCACCAGCTGGCTCGTCATCGCCTGGACGCTGACGGCGGCGTTGCTGGCGGCGGCGGCCTGCGCCTCCATGGCCGCCTTGTGACGAATGGTATGCTCCACCGCATCGGCAGATGACGAGGTGAAGCGCAGGAGTTCCTGCGTGTACTGGGTATTGAGGGTGGTTGCCCGGTCGACGGCGGAACTGCGGTCATTTTCCGCCGCAGTCATCTCCACCAAGGCTTCCTTGCGGCGCAGTTCAATCAGCCCCAGCCGGGCCGTGTCGCCCATGTTCCGCCGGTCTGCCTCGCGGTTTGCCTCCAGCTCCGCGCGATTGAGAACGCGTTGAGCGGCGGTCCCCTTCATCGCGACGGACAGATCCTCATAGGCCTGACGCTCGTCGTTCAGCCATTTCTGGTTCGCCGCGCTCTGGCTGATCTCCGGCGTGATGTCGTTCGCCGACCGGGTCAGCGGCGGGGCGGTAGCCCTTCCGCCGGCCGGCCCATTCTGCCGTTGAAGATCGTAATATCGCTGCTGGAGCGCCTGGAGTTGCTGACGCAGATTGTTTGCCGGCGGCATGTCCCCATGCCCGCGCTCCACCATGCCGGCCAACTCATTGCGCGTCCGATCCAGCAACGCGCTGGTCTCCGCCAGATCGCGCGCTTTCTGGATTTCCTCCGGCATGCCGGCAACCCACCAGCTCATGCCCTTGAGCGCCTGCCCCAGACCGCGCATCAACGCTTGCGCCAGATCGCTGGAACCCAGCTTCTCGATGAGGTTATCCCACTCCCGTTCCAATTCGTGGAATGCCTCAGCCGCGTCTGACCGCATCTGCTTGGTGGCGCCACCGAAGCGGCGCTGGAGCGCCTCCATGGCCGTCGCCAACGCACCAGTCTGATCGCTATGGCGGCCCATCAGGGCAATGTTCTTTGCCTCTTCGACCGAAAGGAAACCCAGCTCCTCATCCAGCTTCCGTACACCCGCGGCACCGCCGGCAAACGCATCGGCCAGCTTCGCGGCCACCTCTTCCACCGATCCACCCAGGACGGCCTGGACGTCCTGCGCCAGGGCAGCCAACGACCGCACCAGCGCGGCATCGCCGATGCGGGGATTGAGGGCAATGGTGCGGACGGCCGACGTGGCGTCCTGCCGGGTGACGCCGCGCTCGTCTGCAATGCCCTGTGCCATCGTCCGCAGGGCGGCGCCGGTGGCGTTGAGGTTGGGATTGAGCGCGCGGAGACGGATGTCCATCTCCCGCACTTCTGCGGTGATGGCGGAGGCACGGGCCAGCACGGTGGCGCCCGCCAGGGCCACGGCGCCAAAGCCGGCCGCGACGAGACTGGTTGGCGTCAACAACAGTGCCATGGCTCGCGACAGGCCACCCACGGCCATGACGGCCTGCGGCCCTTGCTGCAACAGCGGCCGGAAAATGCCCTGACCGCTGCCGACCTGAACGATGAAGTCCTGCGCCTGGAAGGACAGGTTTGTCATCTCATGGGCGGCCAGCCCCGTGGTGCGGGCCATGGCGGCGGCACCGCTGTTGGTGGCGGCCATCCCGGCACGCACGCGGGCCAGGGCGCGTTCCAATGCTATCGCCTCTTCGCCGGTGCGGGCGAAGGGGCGGAGTGCTTCCAGCCGCAGCAGTTCGGCTTCCAGCTTTTCGCCTTCGGTCCTCGTCCGGGCGATGACCTGGGCAAGCTGCCCCTGCGCCGCCACCGCAGCGCGGGCCGCGTCGGTGGACTGTGCGATCTCGGTTTCGGTCGCCTCGATGGCGCGGGCGAGCGCCTGCGCTTCCGGGATCGACTGGGCAAAAGGACGCAGAGCGCGCAGCTCATCCAGGCGGGCACGCAGCCGCTCCACCGGCGTCGCTGTTTCCACCATGATGGCGGCAAGCCGGGACTGTGCCGCCGCCGCGTCACGGGCCGACGTGCTCTGCCCCTCAAGAGCCGCTTCGGTGGAGGTGATCGCGCGGGTGAGCGCGTCCGCGTCCGCCTCGGTGGTGGCGAAGGGGCGCAGAGCGGCCAGTTCGGCCAGCCGGCCCTGAAGGCGCTCCACCGGAGTGCGGGTTTCGTCGATCAGCGCCGCCAGCCGGGACTGCGCGGATGCAGCTTGCCGGGCGGCTTCGCTGTGCCCTTCCAGGGCGGCTTCGGCCGCCGTGATGGCATGGGATAGCGCCTGCGCTTCTTCGACCGATGTGGCGAAGGGGCGCAGGCGCTCCAGTTCCGCCAGCGTCGCCTGAAGGCGATCCACCGGGGTCCGGGTCTTCTCAACCAGATCGGCCAACCGCTCCTGCGCTGCCGCCGCTATGCGCACCTCGTCCGAATGGGAAGCGATGGCGCGATCCAACTCGTCCGTGGCACGGGCAAGCGCGCGCGCCTGTTCGGCCGTGCCGGCGAAGGGCGCCAGCGTCTCCAGCTCCGCCAGCCGCGCCTTCAGCCGCTCCACCGGCGTCGCCGTCTCCTGGACGAGGCGGGCCAGCTTGGCCTGCGCCAGGGCGGCTTCGTCGGTGGCGGCCTTGGCGATCCGGCCGGCTTCCGCACCGGCGGCACCGATGCCGGCAACGGCGGCCTCCACCTGTTTGGCGGCCCCCACCACCTCCGCCGTGCCGTCCGCCTTGATGCGGAGAACCAGGGTCATGTCGCTCATTGCGGCCGGTCCCTCTCCAGGCGTTCCTGCCAGACTTCAAGCGCGACCTGTTCCATGTCGCGGATGTCGCCGAACAGCTCGGGGGTGGTGGTGATGCCCATCAGGGCGGCGGTCGGGGCGATGGCCCCGTAGTCCAGGCCGGTGGCCTGTCCGTCCAGTCCGGCCCGGCGCCACTGAGTGCCCAGCGCCAGGAAGAGTTCCAGCGCCGGGCGGTTCTCCGGCCAGACGACATAGGGGGCATCGTCCGCCGGGTTTTCGTCACCAGCGACACCGAAGAAGCCTTCGGCATCGTCCCGGTTGTCCTCACCCCGCCCGGCGCCGCCCGATGCCCACAGCCGGACGGCGCCTGTTAGTTTCCCTTGCGGGCCTTGCCGTTGACGCCTTCCCAGTAGGCATCCATGAAGGCGGAGCGGACGTAAGGGATGGCGATCAGTTTCAGCAGAGCCTCGTCACTGAACTCGAAATCCGGGCCATCCTTCGCCCCGACCTTGATGCCCTTCCAGCCGACCACGACCTGTTCGAGTACAAGACGGGTGTCGTCACAGATTTCGCCGGCACTGCGAGCGCGCAGGCCGCGGTCTGCCACCTCCGTGATGAATTCCGGCGGCATGACCCGGAACTCCACATCCACCTCCTTGGCGACCTTGCGGAAACCTTCGGTCGGGTCGTAGATGCGGGCCTTGTTCCAGAAGGTGTTGACCTCGTTGAAGACGAACATGGGCGGCGTTCCTTACGGCTTGGGGGAAGTCAGCGGGCAGTGAGGGTGAAATCGTCGTTGCCGGCATCGGACGGCAGGAAGGTCAGGGTGGCGGAGCACGCCACCTCTTCCCCGTCCTGTTCCTGCTTCGGCTCGGTGATCTGGACGCGCAGGGCCGACAGGTCGACGACGTTCCCGGCGGCGGTGCCATGGACGATGTGCAGGGCGCCGGTCAGGTCGTCGTGGGCGGCCATCTCCACGTCGAAGTCGGCCAGCTTCGGGTAGCGGAACTTGATGCTGGCCGTCGTGCCCGGCCGCGCCAGGATCACTTCGGCCTGATTTGGCCGGTCCTTGTACTCGAAGCTGTTCCCCAGATTGACTTCCAGGGACGTCAGAACGATGTCGACGCCGAACAGCGAGGCGACAGGGGTGTTGTCCCTCGACAGCACCAGACCCTTCGTGAAGCCGACCGGGGCCGGGGTCGGCGGCGACTGGTCGAGCGGGCGTTCCCACATCCCCTTGGTGTCGAAGCTGATCTTCGGCACGTCCTTCTCCGTGAAGGACAGGGTGGCGTTGCCGCGGGTGCCCCGCTGGCGGTAGAGGATGCCGGACTTGAAGAAGTAGATGCTGCCCGACTCGAAATCGTCCGACACGGGATGGTAACGGGTCAGCGCCGCCCCCAGCGCAATCGTCCAGCTGTCGCCCACCGCCAGAGCCGTGCCGACCGTGGGCATGATGGTGGCACCGCCCGGAAGTGCCAGGGGCGTGCCGGTCGTAACCGTGACGTTGGCGACGTTGTAGGCGGTGGCGCCGTCGACCGCCGGGGCGGCAACCGTCACCTTGGCGGCCCCGCTGGCACCGGCGGTGGTGCAGGTGATGGTGGCGACGCGGTCGACCGTCCCGGCATAGGCGGCGCCCATGGCGTAGGTTAGCGTCCCGGTGTTGCCAGCGGCCGGTGTGCCCGGCGACGCCTGCACCGTCGATGCGGCCGAACGGATCGTCTCGCCCAGGCCGACGCAGCGCAGCAGCGGGCCATAGCCGGGAATGATTCCGGCGGTTCCCGATCCGGACAGTTCGCAGGCGAACTTGGACGAGCGGTGGACGGCGACGTGGGTCTTCTCGCTGGCGCCCATGAAACCGCGGACATAGCCGCGGTCGATCACCTGTCCGTCCAGCGGCACGCAGCTGGCGTCCTTGATCCGGATGGCGTGGGCGCCAGTCGGAGCGGCATCGGTGCCGTACGTGGTCTCCACCTCCGCCAGAACGGTGGTCTTGCGCCAGAACAACGGGCCGGACATGGGGGTCACTCCTGAGTGTCGGTGGTGGAGACGGAGGTAGAGGGGCGGCGCCGGCCGGCCGGGCGCTTGCTGTCGGGATCCGGCGGGAGCGGCGTTTCGGTGGCAGGCACGGCGTCGGCACGGATGACGGCGCCGGTGGCGTCCAGGTGGTATCGGCCGCCCCGGCCGGTGTCGGTGGGGTCCATGGATCAGCTCCAGATGCGGAAGGTGTTCCGGTAGCGCAGCAGCCACCACACGCTGTCGTCGACGATGTCGACCAGCGAACCGCCGGCATATTCGACAGGGGTCTCCGCCCCCGGCGGTTGCCAGCCGGCCAGCAGACCGTTGACGGCGTCGCGCCAGCCGCCGATGACGTCGGCCGCCTTCGCGCCCTTCAGGTCGCCGGCAGACCGCAGGATCAGAAGCACGCCGAAGGTCTGCGACACGGTCTGGTCGGTGGCGAGAAAGGTGGCGGACGGCGCCGCACTCTCCGCCTGGGGGAAGACGAAGGCGCAGGGCGTGGCGGGCGGGACACCCTTGACGGCCGACAGGCCGATGATGCCCTCCACCGCGCGCAGCTCGCGGCAGTCCTTCAGACGGGTGACGACGTCCGCCAGCATCACGCCACCCCATCGCCAAGGGCGCGGCCGATGTGGGCACGCAGGATGCCGAGCATCATCGCCTCGTCGTCGCGGTCGATGCCGAGGAAGGGGCGCGGCGGGATGGTGACTTTCTTGCCCCGGCCAGCCTTGCCGCCGAACTGGTGGATGCGGGCATAGATGCGGTCGGACCCGACCTCCACCCCGTCCTGCGTGGCGCGGTGGTGGATGCCGCCCTTCAGATGGCCGCGATGCTGAAGGATCTTCAGCGCCGCGACATAGCGGGCCGCCGGCTTGCGCAGGTCGCCCTTCAACGTGAAGGTCTTGGCCCGGCTGCCGATACGACCGATGATCGTCTCAATCGACAGGGGCCGCCAGGGCCGGCCGGTCGGGTCGGTCTCGGTCTCGAAGCGCCGCAGGGTGGAGGTGACCAGAGCGGCGCCTATGTCGTCGAAGGCCGCCGTCAGGTCGCCGGTCGCCGCCGTCAGCCTGCCCAGCGCCGCCTGGATGCGGTCGTCGGACAGCGAGACGGAAACGCTGAAGCCGTTGGTCATCGGAACCCCTCCAATCCGCGGGCGTCAAAAATACGGGGCGGGACCACGCCTTTGACGCCGCCGCCGCTGGCAGAAGCTGGCGCCTCGACACCGGCGACGGCCAGCCGCACCCGTCCATCGGCCGCGTCGCGCATCTGGCGCAGGGTGTCGTCGTAAGCCTTCTGGATCGGTTCGGTCGGGCCGCCCCGGTTCAGGTACAGACGATGCCGGGCGATGTCGCAGGCCCAGCGCCGGACGACGTCCGGCACCGTCGCCAGCGGCGTGGCGTAGCGGGATGCCAGATAGCCGTCGATCAGCGATTGCGCCCCGGCGAGCGCGTCGGCCACCGTCCCCTCGTCGATGGCGTCGGCCGGCGGGTCCGCCCGGTCGGTCAGCGCGATCAGGTCGTCGGTGCCGAACGCGGCGATCAGGTCGGACAGGCTGGCGTAGGTCATGACGCGCCTCGTCCGCGACCGGCCCGGCCGGCCGGCTTGGCCGCCGGCTGAACGTCGACGGGCGGAGTGGGGGTGGGAGCGGCGGCGGCCGCAACGCCGCCGCTCCCGTCCGTGCCGGCCGGATGCCCAGTCGGGCCGGCGACGGTCTCGTTGAGGGGATCGGCAGGCGCGTCGTCGACCGGGAACAGCAGAAGCGGATCGCCTTCGTCGAAGTCCCGTTCCTCCGCCGGCCCGATCACGGAGCGCTTCACCAGCTCGTCCACGTCATCGTCGGGCAGGACGTGGCCGGCGGCGATCAGGTCGCCCGGCATGAGCTTCCGGCCGGCGACCTTGACGGGCGACAGGACGGGATGGATGAGCACGCGCACCATGGCCGCCCCCTTACTTGCAGTTCTGGATCAGGAAGCCGGCCGCCTCACCAGTCAGGACCGGGGCGCGCTCGAAGGTGGTCGGGTAGAACCAGGATGCCGGGTTGTTCTCGTAATAGGGCTGTTCGACGAGCGGGTTGCCGTCCATCGTGTAGGTGTAGCCGTAGCTCGGCTCTTCCATGCCGCTGGACACCTGCGGTGCGTAGGCCAGCACGCAGTCGTTGCCCCATACGTCCTGGAACTGCTGACCGTCGTGATAGACAGCCTCTCCGACCACGACGCGCTCCACTTCGATCATCCGGGCGAACTCGTCCAGCGTGACCGGACCCTTCTCGACATACTTGCGCCGTTCCAGCACCTGCGGGTTTTCCGACGCTGCGCTCCAGGCGGAGGGCGACAGAAGGCAGACATTCGGCCTCACGCCGGTAGAGGCGCGCACCGCCTCCTTGCCATCCTTGATGTCGGTGACGGGCTTGCCGGTGGCGGCCGACCACTTGTCTCCGGCCGACAGCGCCAGTTTGTGATTGGCGTCATAGAGGGCCGCATTGCGGGCGAGCCGCGACTGCTGGTATTCCAGCGCCAGCGTCAGGATCTTCATCACCCCGTTGATGGCCCGCTGCCCAAGGTCGATGCCCGGAACCGCCGACGCATCGCGCATCCATTCGCGCGGCACCTTGCCTTCCAGGCGCTCCTGATCCAGCGCGTAGGGCAGGCCCTCATAGCCGAACTGGACGCGCTTGGTGGCACCGCCCGGCGCGCGGGCGGCGTTGTAGAGCATGAACGCCTCCTTGCCGAACTGGAGGATCTTGCCGCCGCTGACGGCCACCGGCACGCGGGGGAACAGCAATTCGCCCACCAACTGCTGCTGGCGGTAGCCCTGCGCGTGGGTGGTGAGGATCGGGTCGACGACGCGGGCCGACCGGGTGTTGATGTCGGGCATGGAGGCTCCTTACCGGCGGAAGAGGACTTCGACGCGCTGACCGGGGCCGGTGGCGGCCTCCAGCGCATCGGCGAACACGAACTCGGGCAGATCGGCCCCCTGCAACACGGCGGCGCCGTTGGCGGCCGTGGAGGTGACGGCGGTGGCGCCGGCCTTGACGGCCAGCGGGCCGGTGGCGGGGATGGCCCGGCCCTGCGCATCGGCGATCAGGCTGTCGCCGGGATTGAAGGCGGCGCCCGCCTCCACCATGGCGGTGCCGACACAGGTGGCGGCGAACATCTCACCTTCAGCCGCGCTGTAGTCGGAGACGCCGGCCACCTTGGCGCCCTTGACGCCGATCTGCGCGCCGTCGAAGCCAACGCAACGGCAGGCGGCGACCGATGCCGTTGCCCGCCAGGACAGGGACATGAGGGATAGTGCCTGGGACATGCCGTGCTCCTTCTCAGACACCGCCGACCGCGCGAACCGCGGTGGCGTAATCGGTGCCGGGGTTCTTGCTCTGGTGGTCCAGCGCCTTCAGGTGGATGGCGAGACGATCCGGATCGACGCTGTAGCCGGACGGCGCCGCGAAGGCGGCGGCGGGGGCGTCCTTCCGGTCGGCCGGTGCGCGTTCGCTGAAATCGACCGTCTGGGGCAACTTGCCCAGCAGATCGCGGAACGCCTGCGACGGCGTCTTCTTGACGGACGTGCCATCGGCGGCGGCGAAAGCGACCGTGTCACCGGCGGCGGGCAGCGCGGCCATGAAGGCCAGCGTCTCGTTCTTCAAGCCGGCCGGCAGGCGGGCGTCCTTCACCAGCTCGTCGATGAAAGCGGCATTGTCGGCGGCCTGTCGCCGGGCCAGATCGGCGGCGAAGGCGGCCTCGCGCTGGACGAGGTCGGCCTCGCGCCGCGCCAGTTCGGCCGCGTCGGGGGTCTTGGTCATAAGGTCCTCTTCGGGGGCGGGAACGGGGGTGGCGAAGGCCGGGCTGTCCTCTTCCAACCGGGCAGCATCGCCGATCAGATCGTCGACGCGCCAAGCCGGAATGACGGCGTCGGCCTTCTCCGCGCCGTCACGTTCGATCAGGTACTCGCGGAAGCCGCGGAAGACGGAGGCGATGCCGCGGAGCGACCATGCCAGCCGGCCGGGTTCCACGGCGCCGAAGGCCACCACGCCGTCATCGTCGGCGCTGAAGGCGATGGGCTTCAGCCCGGCCACCGCCGGCACCGCTGCTCCCAGGAAGGCGACATGGCGCAGATACCACGTGCCGGGCACCGGGTTGTTCGGTGCGTCCGGATGGAAGAAGGCGGCGGAGCGGGCCTTGAAGCGGCCGGCCTCGATGGCGGCGGCGAAGGCAGGGTCGACCTGTTCGGTCTCGGCAACCAGCCGGCCATCCTCGACCGACAGCGACTTGACCCAGCCATAGGCCGGCAGGTCGTGCTTGGGATGGCCGACGCACAGCGGGGCCTGCACCAGCGCGGGATCGTAGATGGTCGCGGTCTGCGCCAGATCCCCGGCGGCGAACGACAGCGTGTCGCCGTTCATGGCCGTGTGGCGGCCAGGGGCGAAAATCTCGAAACGGGGAAGAGCGGTGGGCGTCGTCGTCACGGGTTGGGCCTCCGGGATGCGGAGGGAACCATGACGGGATTACCGCCTTCAGCCGACGCGGAACGACTTCCGTATAGGCGTCGGCTCGATGGGGGTGGGTGGCATCATGGCCCGGTTTCCCTTCCGCATGCAAACCCCCTCTTCCGAATAGCCCCATACGGCATTTTTGACGGGGGTTTAACGGGGGGTGCCGGGATCGGTAGCCACCTCGGTACCAAAGAAGCCTCCGAACGCCCTGCCGGCGATCCTACGGGGTTTTCAAAGAGACCACAGGGATAGAGGACTTTTTTTTGGAAAGGAGCTTCCGCTACTATATCGCATTAGGCATCCCCCAATGTCACGAAGCTCAACACCGTCCATCCGCAAGAAAGGTCTTTATAAGAATGAGTAATAAAAATTATGTTGATCGTCATTCAATGACATTTGCGCAAGCAGAGGGAGAAGAACCTTTGCCTTCACCACTAAAACTAAAAGAGTTGTCAAGCAGCCTCAGAAATGAACTCTGGTCAATGATTTTCGTAAGCATCCAAAGAGATAAACAAACAAGTGGTTATAACGGTAATGAATATGCGGGACAGAAGTGGTCTCCGATACTGGAGCGGCTCCATTTATATCATTTTAACAGACCTATTGATGAATATACCAATAATCTAGAAAATTGGATACCAGAATTAAAGAAAATATGCTTGAAGGGAGACTACATAAAAGTATTCGGCCTTTTCCAGTTCATCATAAGGACCCTTAAGCAGAACGATCAATTCATAAATGTAATTGACTCCGTACTAAAAAAACATAAATCGGCTTATTTCTTAGTAGACGGAAAGACTTTTTTTCCAATTTCAAGCGATGCTGAAAAATCAGTTGTAGTTAGTGCGCTCGATGCACTTTCAAAATCTGAATATGGCGGCGCTCGCTCGCATATAATAAAAGCTATAGAGGAATTTGAGAGCGGAGACAATGCCGGGGCTGTTCGTGAAGCGATACACGCGGTGGAAGCGGTGGCACGATCTATGGAACCAAGCGCAAATACTCTTGCACCAGCATTAGCAAAGTTAGAAAAGACCAGTAGAATTCATCCCGCCCTAAAAGCAGCATTTAGTTGCCTCTATGGCTATACAAGCGACGAAGAGGGCGTTCGCCATGCTCTTGTTGAAAATTCATCAGCACAAGTTGAGACTGAAGAAGCATTGTTTATGATCGGAGCCTGCGCGTCATTTGTCACCTATTTAATCGCCAAGGGAAAGATCGTTTCAAATTCTAAATAGGATATTTCGATCCAAGATTGGACAAAGCAAGGAAGCAAGAATATATTTTGACCGTGACGGTACCGGCCTGCCCGCCGGGATCAGAAGGGCCGTCACTGGCACGGGCCGGCGGCGGCCCGCGCCCTTTATCCCTCCCCGCGTCGGAACAGCAGCGCACCGATGCGCTGGCGATCCAGATAGCCAGCGCGTTCCGGCGCGAAGCTGGTGACGCCGATCCAGCCTTTCCGCGACCATTCGAACACGGTGTAGAGACCCGCGCCATCCGGCAGTTCCACCCGCTTGATGTAGCGGCGGCGCAGCACCGGTTCCCCTTCGACTTTCGCCCACGTCGCCCACACCTCGTCGGGGTCGCGCAACGCATCGGCCGCAAGCAGCAGATAGCGCTCACGCCCCCACTTGGTGACCTTCAGCTTGCCGGCCCCCGTTTCGAAGAGCGTGCGGCCGACCGCTAGCAACGTACCGGTGACGTCGCGGAAGGGGGCCGGCCAGTCTGGGGTCGCCCCGAACTCGTCCAGGAAGCGGTTGACGTACTCTTCCGGCTCCAAGTCGTCGGGCAACAGCCGGTCGGCCGCCACCGGCGCCGGGTCGGGCAACGGTAGCAGATCGGCCGGACGGGTCTGGACGTCCGGATCATAGTCCGGCAGAGGCTCCTGCAATTCGGGCGGCACCGCCCCCCGTAACCACGCCCGGCCGACGTTGTAGCCGAACCCGGTGTCGATGCCTTCCGGGGTGGGCCACACTTCCTTGGAGCCGTCCGCCAGCGTCACCAGCCGGTTCTCCAGGGCGGTGGCGGGCGCCTGTTCCGACACCGTCCAGCCGTAGCGCTCCAGATCGGCGGCGGACACGGACTGGACGGTGCAGCGGCAGTTCCAGCCGTTGGGCGGGTTATGGGTGTCCCACCACGGGTCGTCGGCCGGCAGGACGGTGCCGTGCCATTCCCGGTGGAGCGGCCGGGTGCGGCTGTCCAGGATGGCGGAATAGCGGACATAGGGCCGGTCGGCCTTCACCCGGTCGATCTGCGCCCATTTCCCGGCGGCGCGGGCGGTGCGCAGGTTGGTGTTGTAGATCACGGCCGACCGCCAGCCGCGGGTGCCGTTGTAGCTCCATCCATGGGTGGCGACGATGCGGTCGAAGTCCTTGCGGAAGTCGGTCAGCGTCGTCCCGTCGGCAATGGCACGGTCGACCGCCTTGCGGAAATCCTCCAACAAGGCGGCCGACGTGGCACCGGCGACGGCGAAGGCGCGGGCGTGCGCGCCTTCCTTCAGGTCGGTCCAGGCCCGGCTGGGCAGCTTGACCTTGCGGCGGAAGAAGGTGATGGCTTCGTCAAAGGGCAGCGGTTCGACCACCGGCATCCTCCAATCCGGGTTTGGGATAAGGCAGAACCTTCTTCAGCAACCGCTTGCGCGCTGCCTGCCGCAGGAACAGGACATATCGGAACTGCCGGAAACGGTGCTTTTCCGCCCGATGCAGGTTGGCGCGCAGGAACGCCCCCCGGCCGCCGCCCTTCTTGTGAGCCGTCACCAGCAGATCGTGATACCACTCGCCGTCCAGGTGGTAGAACGTCGTCAAGTGGAAGCCGCAATAGACGAAGTTGCAGGCTTGATAGACCACGCCCCAGCATCCGCACCGCTCGTCCGCGAACGACTGGATCCATTGGACGTCCGGATAGGCCGCCTTGATGTATTTCGTTGCATAGCTGATCGCCATGCTTTCGCCGTTGCGTGGCACGTCATCGCTCAACCACATGCGATTGAGTTCGAGGTACTCGCGGTTCCCGGTTCCAGCCACCACGCTCTTGCCGCTCGCCGGGTTCATGGCGTAGCCGAACTGAAGGGCGCCCAGCAGCTTTCCGCGCAGGTACACGCCGAGGTGGATGTAGCTGTTCTGGACGATGCGCCCGGAATAATGGTGGCGAACGATGATGTCGGCCGCCATGGCGCGGGGGATCGTGGCGACGCGGAATTCCGCGTCGCCGAAGCCGATAACCTTCCGATTGTCCTGATGGTCGTACAGATAGCCGCGCGTACCGACCGCGCTAAGACGGGGATGCTCCCCAACCATGTTTCCCATGAACGTCCTGTGTCGAGTCGGACGCTCTTGGGCGTTCTGGTGGGGGGTTCGCGACCCTCACATGGTTCAGCGTGCCGCAACGCGGACACTTGATCTCCAGCATTTCCGCGGTTCCGCGCGCCAACAGCTTGGCGCAGGATCCGCAACGGATTTCCTCCATTCGAATTACTGCCTATGGTGCCCGTCCCCAGCGCTGGGGGCGGGATGACTTCGGTCATGCGAGCTTTACCCTCGCGGTTCGGGCTGTTAGCGCAGCCCGTCCCCCGCCAGCCTCCCGGCGGGGGAACCTGTGGGATGGACACCGTCATGCGGATGCCCCATCCAGAATTTCAGCACGCCCGCCCAGCTCCGCCACCAGCATGGCTTGCGCCAGCAGCTCGGCAAGCGGCGCGGCCGGAAGGATCGGATGCAGCGCGGCCAGCCGGCGCGCCACCTCGTCCAGGCCGCCGCCGGTCGCCTCCACCTCGTCGATCAGCGCGCGGATGCCATCCACCATCGCGTCCATGGCCGGAGCGGCGGCGACGTCCAACTGGTCCGCCAGATCGTCCACCACGTCGCGCGGCGCGGCCGGCGCGGCGAAGGAGGGAGACGGCGCCGCCTCCTTGGGGGCCAACACCCACCGGCCGTCGATCTGATCGGCCAGCGGCGCGGCCGGGTCCTCCGGCCGATAGCCCGCCTTCCGCGCCGCGGTCGCCGCGCCGATCTGGACCGTCAGGCGTTCCGCCCGCTTCCGGGCCAGATCTTCGACATCGGCCTCCTGCGTCGGGCGCGGACGCCAGACGGTCGGATAGGGCGCGCCCGGCATGTTGACATCGACGAGCCAGCGGACCAGCGAGGCGTTCAGCGTCCCGGACAGCAGATCGCAATCGGCGTCGGTCAGCTCCGCCCGGACCTCGTTGTGGACACCGGCGGCGGCCTTGCTGCCGACGCTGCCGATGTTGGTGGTCAGCGTCTCGCCCAGCACGGCCTCGCTGATCTGCTCGTCCATGTACCGCACCAGGTCGTCGTAGGTGACGGCGCCGGAGCGGGCGGCCTCCAGCAACGAGACCTCCGTGCCGCTGGGGGCGATGAAGGCGGTCTGGCCGGACAGGCCGGAGAGGATGCCCAGCAGCTTGTCCTGATCGGCGTCCGACGTTCCCGGCGGGAACAGGCCCTTCACGGTGGGAGTGCCGAACTTCTCCGCGAACACCAGCCACAGGCCGATGCCCTGACGTTTGAACCACACCGGCCAGAACAGCTTGTGCCCAAGTCCCAGGCCGTAGGGGTCGCCGACCGGCGAGCCGAACTGGTGGACGACGAACTTCCGGTCCGGGAGTTCCTCCCCGTTGACCATGGCCTCCCAGGTCAGCAGCCGCAGCTGCCCGTCCTCGTCGAAGACGAAGCGGCGCTGATCGCGCGGGCGCAACTCCGCGGGCAGGACGAAGCCGGCTTCCTGGCGCCACATCACCTCTCCGACCGCGAACCCCTTCAGGATGGCGCCGGCCAAGTCCAGGCACGCCTTGTCGAAGGGGAAGGCGTCCAGCGCCGTCTGCACCAGTTCCGCCGCCTTGGCGCCGGCCCGGCCGGGCGCCCCCGGCCGCACCTCCCAGTCGCGGGCGACGATTGCCAGCTTGCGCTTCTGCAACACCGCATAGGCGTGGGCGTCGCGCTCGATCTCGTCATAGAGCCGCAGACCCTTGCCGCCGCCCCGCGCCAACAGCACGTCGTCCTGCGGACGCAGAACACCGGCGAACAGCGGCACGGTGATGTCGTTGCGGGCGGAGGCGACCTCCACCCTCAGATCGGCCGGCACCGGCGACCGGCTGGCGGACGGCGCGGGCAAGGTCTGGCGGCGCTTGCGGGCCATGGACTCAACCTCCATAGAAATCGGACAGGCCGCCGGCCCGGCCGGCAATCATCCGGGGGCCGGCCGTGCGCGGGATGCCGCTGGCGGCATGCAGGAAGGCGACGCGCCACAGCATCTCCAGCGCGTCGGGGCCGTCGTCATGGTCGGCGTTCGGGTAGTGGCGCAGCTGTTCCAGCAGCACCGTCTGGTTGGAGGCGAAGCGGATCAGGCCGTTGCGGACATGCGGTTCCAGGCTCTCGATCCGCAGCTCCTTGGAATACTGGTGGGTGAGGGCAATCGCCGGCACCGGGATCATCTCTTTGGCCGATTTCTTCACCAGCTCTTCCATCAGGAACGCCTGGAACTGGACGGTCTCAATGCCCCAGCGCAGGCAGCCGAATTCCTTCTGCGCCGCGATCACGTCGTCGATGATCAGGCTGGGAACGCGGCGGCGGACGGCGGCATGGGCGATGTCCAGGATCCCGGTTTCGCGGTCCAGCGCGCCGACCAGGATGGCGCTCGGATCGTTGCGCTTGCTTTCCTTTCCCAGGCTGGGGTCCAGCGCGCCGAAATGAACCCAGAACCGCGACGGCTGAACCCAGAAGATGACCTGTCCGAACAGGGAATTGGTGTCGCTGACGGTGTTCTGATACTCGCTGTTGAAGGCGCTTTCCCCGATGCGGACCTTGATCTTCATCAGCCGGACAAAGGGCTGGACGGAGGGCCACAGCACTTCGGTTCCGGCCTCCATCTCGGCGACATGCGCAGCGTGGAAGGCGTCGGCCGCTGCCTCCCCCTCGTTCCTCAGCGTCTCTTCCCAGCGCTCCCACAGGTCCATCCGGTCCGGCTGGCGCAGGATCGCCCGGAAGATCTTGTGCCGCCACATCGGGTTCTTCAGCTTGCGGGCCAGCACGGCGTCGTGATGCAGGATGGTGCCGACATAGATCAGGTCCATGGAGCCATCCGGCGGCCCCAGCGGTTCCACCGTGCGGTCGATCCAGCCCTCCAGCTTGTCGCGCAGCTCCGGATTGCGGACATTCTCGTCATTCTCCAGGTCGTCGCAGACGACCAAGTCGGGGCGCTGGGCACCGTGCCGGAAACCGCGCAGGCGCTTCCCGGACCCCCGCGCCTGCAACTTCGCACCGTTCCGGGTGACGATCTCGCCCACCTGCCATGTCGGCCCCTGCCCGGCCAGCTCCGGGAAGTCGGCGGCCAGACGGGGGTTGACCTCGATCTCCGCCTTGATGCCTTCCAGGACGACGGCGGCCAGATCGGTGGCGTCGGACAGGATGACGGGGTAGGTCTTCCGCCCGGTCGCCACGCACCACAGGACGAAGATCTGGGAGACGTGGGTGGTCTTCGCGTTGCCGCGCGGTGCGGCGATGGCATAGCGGATGCCCTCCGGCCGCGTCACGATCCAGGGCAGCGTCTCGAAGAGCCATTCGTGGAAGCTGGACGCCACCCCCCGGCAGTGGTGGGGGAAATAGGTCTCGGCGAAGAAGCGGTAATCGCCCTCCGCCCGCTTGCGCCGGGCGGCCGACGCCGCCGGGTCCTGATCGAAGCCGTCCACCTGCGCTTCGATGGTGCGGCGCAGTTCCGCGCCGACCTCCGCCATCCGCTTGAGGAAGTCGGCCGCCTTGACGTCCTGCTTCGCCATCAGCCGTACCGTTGCGCCGTTTCAAGCGCGAAGGGTTCCAGCACCTCCGCCAGGGCGGGGGCATGCTGGGGGTAGCGCTGGGAGACGAAGGCCGCCAGCTCTTGCAGCAACTCCGAGGCGACGGCGAAACGGTGCAGGTCCGGGGCGGCCTTGGCGGTGGCGTTCATCGTCTTGGTGAAGGCGTCGGCCAAGCGGCTCATGGCTTCCGCCTTCGCCAGGGCGCTTTCCTTCGGCAGGTCCATGACTTCGCTGGTGACGCTCTGGTGCAGGGTCAGAAAGTCCTGCAGGACGATCTGGGCCACCGCCCCGGCGCCGGCCGACGACAGGCTGGCGGCGGAGCGGGCACGCTCCCAATCGTCGCCTTCGCCTTCGGCCTGGGTCTTCCAGCGCCGGGCGGTGCCGAGCGGCACGCCGACCCGGTCGGCCGCCGCCTCCAGCGACAGACGGTCATAGACGTAGGCTTGGCGCAGCCGTTGGCGGGTTTCGGGCGGATGGGCCATGGCTCACCCCAGCGTGGCGCGGGCGGAGCGGGCGGCGGCGCCCATCATCTCGGACGGCGATGGAACCTTGATGCCATCGACCACGTCCCGACCGGCGGCGACATCGGCGGCACGCGGCAGAAGGCGCACCAGACCGTCAGCGGTCGGGGAGACCAGCTTCTCTGCGAACAGCCACGTGATCGCATCGACGACGGCCGAACGCGGAACCTCCAGGCAGAGCGCCAACGCACGGGCATGCAGCCAGTCCGCGGTCGGAGGCGGGGCGACGCCGAAGGTCTCGACGGTACCGACCGACACCTCCAGCCCGCGCTGGGTCAGCCGCAGGCCGGGCACGGCGTCGGTGCCGGCCGGGGTGCAGAGGTTCTGTTCGGTCAGCCACCCGGCCAGCGTGCGCATCTGATCGCGGGTGACGGGGCAGCCGGCCGCCGTCAGCTCGTCCTGGATCAGAGACAGGTTGGCCGTGCGGCCGGGCGCCTGCCACAGGGCGTGGAGTGCCCAGAAGCGGCGCGCCTCGTCCACCGGCGTCTCGGTCAGGCAGCGCAGGATGACGAGACGCAGATGTTCCGTCAGCCGGTCGGCAAAGGTCTTCATGACACCTTCTCCAGTTGATGCTTGACCAGCATGGCGAGTTGTTCGCGCATGCCCTGCATGCCGGTGCCGACAGTGGCGTTCAGCGCCTTGACGTCGCCGGCCACTTCGCCCAAACCTTCGCGCAGCCGGGCGATGTCCTCATGCGTCGGACCCTGATCGACACGCGCCGTCAGGGCGGCATGTTCCAGTTCCATGCGGTCGACCCGTTCGGCCAGGGCCTTGACGTCGCCGCGCGCGGCGAACTCGCCCTTGAGCCGCCACATGATGGCCGCGCAGACGAGCGCGCCCACGCCCAGCACGATGGTGGAAACGCTCTGCACCTGTGCCAACGTGATGTCCATGGACGCGCCCCTCCGGTCAGCCGATCACGCGGGTGGCGCGCAGGCGGCCCCAGAACGACAGGGCGCCGCCGATCAGCGCGCCGCCCCCCGTGATCAGCTCCACCGCCTGACTTTGCAGGTCCGGCGGCAGGGCATGGCCGGCAAGGCCGGCAAGGGCCGACAGGGTGGTGACACCCGCACCGATGATGGTGCGGGACTGGTACCAGGGCTTGCTGTCGGCCCCGGTCCCGCTGGACTGGTCGCTCATGCTGTTGGTCTCCGGTTGGAACATGGATGCCGGCCCCCGTCCGGGCGCCGCCGGCAGGGCGTTACAGGCTTCCGGCCACCAGCCGGTCCCAGTTCCGGACGAAGTCTTCGGTGGTCCCCTTGCCGCGCGGCGTGTTGTACGCCTGCTTCCAGATCCAGGCGTGGCCGGCCACGTCGCCGGGCGCCGCCAGCCGGTAGGGGCTACGGTAAATGACCAACCGGGCGATGGCGGTGGCGTAAGCGAGATTGGTCGCCAGCTGGTGATCGGGCGACGGATCGGCGGCCAGCAGACGGCAGACGCGCTCGTTCAGCGCCGGGCGGTGGCGCAGGAAATTGGCGTGGATGTCGGCGCGGGTGGCGGGCTCGATCTGATACAGCCCATAGGCGGGACCGAGACGGGTGTCGTTCGGCCCGGTGATCTGGTCGAGGGCACGGAAGCCGCTTTCCTGCGCGGCAATGCCGACCAGAAGCTCCACGGCGCTGGGGCTGTCGATGCCGGGAACGTCCGGGCCGGCCAGACGGGCCAGCGTGTCGCGGACGACGTAAAGCGCGAAATGACGGGGCGAGATGCCCGACAGACTGGAGACCATGGTCCACCCGTCGCGGTTGTTGCAACGGTTGGACCGTGCCCGTATGCGGGCGTTATTTCGACGCGGAAGGGGTTCCGCTCAGCCAGTCGACCAAGTCGGTCTGGCGTTCGTCCTTGGGCTTGGCCCGGCGCGGACGGGTCCAGGTCGCCGGCATGCCGGCGTTGCGGGTCATGCGAACGTAGCGTTCCGTCGCCCCGGTCGCCACCGCGATTTCGCGGGTAGTCCCTTCGGCGAGCAGAACCTTCGCCTTCAGGGTATCTTCCAGGCAGGCGCGCGACGGGATGTCCAGGCGGCAGGGACCGCAGATGTCGATCAGCGCGGCGGCAGCCTCCGCGCCGATCAGCTCCACCAGCGGCGACGGCTCACGCAGCCGGCCGGGCACGCTGCGCTTGGTCCCACCCCATTCGCGGACGAGGCGCAAAGCCGCACCGCCATGGCCGCGCCGGGCGAGGTCGCCAAGCGGGCCGGGCAGACGGGCGGAGAGTGTGCGGTCGTCTGCCATGGTCAAGACTCCAAGATCACGCCCTTGCGCCGCGCCATCGCCTTCAGCGCCTCGATGGCGCGGCCGGCTGCGGCGGCGTCCAGCCGGCCGACATCCTGTCCGGTGCGGTTGCGCACGAAGGCTTCCAGCGCCGTGTCGGAACGGTCGCGGATGACACCGGCATCGGCCAGCGTGATCCACAGCGCGCGGATTTTGCCGAGCTGGGGCGAAGCGGCATAGCGGGACTTGGCAGGAACGGCCCCGGCCCGGCCGCTCCGGGCGGCGGTGCGCGGGGCGCCGGCCTTGTGCAACCCGTCCACCACGGCCTTCAGCTGCCGCTCCGTCATGGCGCGGGTGCTGGTGAGGCCATCGGCGGCAAGACCCAGGAAGGCACGCCACGTGTCCTCGTCGGCCATGGCCGGGACCAAACGGCGCAGGGTCTGGACTTTGACGCGCAGGGGTTGGAGCCGGTCGTTTTTGACGGTGACGGTGGTCATGATCTGGTCTTCCATTCCTTGCGCCACTGGCGGCGTTCGGCCGCCTGGATGGTGCGCTGTTCCTTCATGCCGGAAGCGTAGGACAGGGCGCGGGACAGAACGTCGAAGCCGATGGGGCCGACGCGGCTCCCCACCGCGCCGAAGGCGATGGCAAGATCATCCGTGCTGATGCCCTTCACCAGTTCGGCCAAGCGCCGGCCCTTTCCGGCCATGGCCGCGTCGATGGCCGCGCAGATGGCGTCAGTGCTGGGGGCGGGTTGACGCTTCGCCATCAGTCCCTCCGCTCCACGGCGTCGTTGAAGCGCGACACCATCTCCGGCCCGGACATGCCCGCTGCACGGCACAGGCTGACCAGCAGACGGATCAGTTCTCCGGGATCGGTGGCACCGGCCGCCGGTCGCCCGGCCCCCACCGTGACGATGCCCAGCAGCAGCCCGACCAGTTCGCCCCGGAAGGTGCCCACCACGGCTTCTCCCCGCCGGAGCCGGCGGACAGCAGCAGCGGCGGCAATCGCCAACTTGACGGTGTCCGTCATGGTGCACCTGCCGACAGGAGCGCGTCGCGCAGGACGGCGGCAAGACACGGCAGGCCGCGTCCCATCGCGCGCTCGGGCAGGCACGCGGGAATGCCCCGCACCGGCCGGAGCGCCCGGACGTGCGGTCCATCCACCAGAAATGCGACCTCTTCGGGATGGCCGGGGATGCCAGCCACCAGAAGGACGGGGACCACGCCGTCATCGTACAGGTCGATGGACAGGGCGATGGCGGCGCTCATGGCATCAGCCCTTTCGCAGCTTCGGCCAGACGGTCGAGAGGGTCGGTGCCGATCCGCGCCGGTGCCGCCCCACCCACCCCCACACCGGTGTTCAGTTCGGCGGACTGCCCGTCATGCCGGCCGGATTGCCAGTCCCGATGCTCGTAATCCCGCAGGTTACGGGAGGCGTTGCGGTCACGCGGGGACAGTTCGGTCAATGAGGGATATGTCAGCGCGACATACGCCTTGATGGCGTCGCCGTCTTCCGGCCGCCGCGCCATGCGGTTGACCGTCTTCGCGACGCCGGCAACCCAGCCGTCACAGAACAGGTCGGCGCGCCTCACCTTGTTGGCCCGCACGGTGACGCGCTTCAGCTTTTCGGCGATGTAGGTTCGACGGGCACGGCTCAACTGGCGGTGCAGGACGTCGAAGGCGTAGGCCGCGACTTCCGGCAGCGGGTCGATGCCGATGAAAGACCAACGGCCGGACATGTGGAAGATCAGATCACAAGCGAAGGCTCGTCCGATCAGCCCGGCAAGCCCATTCTCCCATTTTGGGGGGTCGTTCGCCCGTGTTCCCCGCTCCGTTTGGTTTTCGCAAGCATCGTGCGCCCGGCATTCCTGATCGGAGATGCCGCCTTCCTCCATCAGCCGTTGCGCCATCGCCAGGGCGGTGGCCGCCTCATGCTCGGTGGCACCGGGGTCGCGCGCCACAGCCAACAGCTTGCGCACCCGCTCGATGCGTCTGGCACGCTCGGATGTATCATGGCTGCTCATGCCCGCCCCTCCGTCAAGGGCACGCCCCAGGCGAGCGCGTCGTCCACCCCGATTGCCGCCTGGATGGTGCCGGTATCGGGCAAGGGCTGCCCTGCCGCCATGGCATCACGGACGGCGGTCAGGTGCTTCTGGGCGTCACTCAACTCCTGGATCGCGTCGTCCAGGGAGTGGGCATGGTTGGCGGCAAGCGTCGAGACGAGCGAGGTGTAAGCCGTCACCAGCGCGTAGAGGGTGTCGGACAGGCCGAAATCCCGCTCCACCACGGAAACCTGCGCCAGAACGGCCAGCATGACGGGAGAGGTGGGCGGCGACGTCGCCGCGCCATGCTGCGCAAGGAGATAGCAGAGGCTCATTTCCCGGCCCCTCCCTTCTCCCGGTTCGCGATCATCCTCGCGGTGCGGATCCCGACGCGGTCGCCGCCATCGTTGACGTCCTTCGCCATTGCAGCGCAGCAGTGCTGGCAAAAGAAGAACTCGGTGCGCTGGATGTCCGCCACCTCGTCCCCGTCCTCTTCGCAACCGCGTTGCTCAACCAAGTGACGGCATCGCGTGCCGGGAGTAAGCCTGCCGCCGCAGGTATGGCACCGGGGCGGTTCGGGAGCGGTGATGAACGTGTCGGATGTTGTGCGCGTGCCCAGATCGCCGAAGTCTCCTTCGAAGGGGTCGTAGCTAAGAGCATCCGGTTCGTTGAAGGTGAGGATGTTTGCCATGGCTTCACCTCACACGCTGGCTAAGTCGAGAGGGATCTGGACATACTTGCCGGCCGGATCGCGGCGGTAGACGCGCAGGTATTGAGCCTTCCCGGCCGTATCCAGGGCGTCGTCAATCGCGGCCATGGCCGCCTTCCACATCGGATGGTCGATCTTCAGGCGCTTCAGGCGCACCAACTCGGCGACACGGACACCGTCCTGATCGCCAAGGCCAAAGGCAGCGTTGACCAGCGCCCGCACCTCGTCGCCGGCATCCGCCTCCTTCAGCCACTCGTTCAGGGCCGACTTCGCCGTCTCGATGTTGGCATTGACCGCCAGTCGTTCCTGGACCGAGATCTGGACCTTCCAGGCGCGGTCGTAGCTGTGGAAACTGACGTTGCCGGCCTTGCCGCCGGCCTTCACGCCGTGGACGCCGGCCAGCGTGTCGATCAGGGCCTGCGCCTCGCTGAAGGACAGCGCCTTCAGCCGCTCCAGGGTGCCGTTGGTTGCGAGTGCCGCCGTCGCCACCGTGCGGACATAGGCGTCTTCCAGGAAGCGATAGGGCTTGATGACGCCTTCCGGCATCAGGCCGCCGTCCTCGTCGCGCCAGTAGGTCTTACCCTCCAGGAAGATGCAGGACGGAACGGCAGACGGCAGGGCGGACAGCACGGAGCGGGCAGCTTCGACCGCCGCCAGCTCGTCGGTGGACAGGGGCGCGACCAGCGGCGCATGGCGCTGGACGATGGACAGCACGGCGTGCAGATGCCGGGCGAGCGTCGGCGACCCGTCCGGCAGCGCGGGCAAGGTCGGGACGGTGGGAATGGTGGCGATCTCCATGGAAGCGTCCTCAGATTGGAAGATGGTCGGAAAGCGCTCCGGCCCGGCCGGGATCGGCGGGACGGCGGGTGGGGAAAGGTCGAAGGCGCGGAAGAGCGCGGCGGCGATGGCGGCGGTCATCAGCGCACCCGCGGCGGCGGAGTGCCGATGGCGGCCGGGACGCCAAGGCAGGACCAGCGCCCGGCCCCGGCTGGCGCGATGCTGGCGAGCGCCAGACCCCCGTCCTGATCCGACAGGACGCAGTCGACGCGGTCGCCCTTCTGGCGCCAGACCAGGACGCGGCGGGACACGGTGTGGGTGTCCGATGCGCCTTGGCCCGGCACGGTCAGGGCAATCGTGTCGCCAGCATGGAAGGGCACGGGCATCACAGCCTCAGAGCGAACGTGGTGGGCGCGGAGCGGAACTCTTCGGTGCCCTTGCACCGGTTGCAGATGCGGTGCTGCGGCCCGTCCGATGCGAAATGCTCGCCGCAGGACAGGCAGCGCCGGTAGGCCGCCTTGGAGGATGCAGATGCAGGCGCCGGCTGGGGCTGCCTGCGCTGCTGCTGCCGCGATGAAGCAGCACGGTCGACATGCAGCCTGCCCACCGGCCCGGACGGAGGCTCAGCCAGCTTCGCAACGATCCGGCCGGCGGCGGTCAATGCGAGTTCGCCCGGCCAGGATCCGTGAGGCTGATGGACCACCACGATCCAGCCGAGCTGGATGCAGGCCCGGCGCAGGATGACGGACTTGCCCGAACTGATGCCCAGACGGCGCCCCAACTCCATTGATGACGGAGTCCCCCCTATCGCCAGGGCGTCGCTGTAGCCGCGCAGCATCCGCCACGCTTCAGCGATGGTGAAGGCATAGTCGGCCATCATGCCCCCCCTTCCGGGTTCGTGACCTGACGGGCCGGCAGACGCAGGACGACGGCGTTCAGCACCAGGACGTGCTCGGGCACGTCCGGCCGCTGCCCCAGCAGCGCCTCCATCGACTGGGCACGCCCGATCACACCATCCAGCAGTTCCAGAAAGGCATCCGTCTGGTCCGGCGCGAAATGGATGTGTCCGTCCAGCGGCTCTGCCTGCCGCGCGATGACCCCGCGTAGGGATCGCAGATCGTCGCTCAACTTCTTCATGAGGCATCTCCCCGGTGCGGGCAGGACTGGCACGCCTCCCAATGGCGGAAGGCGGCGGGGGAACCGGTCGGCATCGCACGGCCGGCATGGGTGCGGCAGTCCGGCCGCGCCAGCGGGCGACCGAGATGGGGGCAGTCGACGGTGTCGGCATCGAACACCTCCAGCACGCGGGCCAGCGGGGCGTCGGGCCGGCCGGCATAGGTGCCGGCCGCCACCATCGACACGGTGACGCGGCCATAGGTGCCGAGCCGGCGCGCCACCGCGGCAACCGAGGTGGCGGCGATCTCCCGCACCAGCAGCGCCATCGCCCGGTCGCGGTCGGCCGGGTCCAAGGTGACGCGGGGGCGCCTGTTGCCGCTCATGCGCCATCCTCCCCGTCGATGCGGAAGGTCTCCCCGGTGTTGCGGTCGCGAACCGCCTTCGTACCGGCCTTGAAGGCCGGCGGCAGGGGGCCGGTGTCGCGCAGCAGCGAGTAACGGGCCTCTTTTTCACCAAGCCGCCGGAGGTCGATCAGGTATCCCGCCCGAGCCAGCACACGCAGATAGTCCGTGGTGGTCGCATGCACGCTCTTCGCCTGTTCGCCGTCGCGCAGGACGAGACGGACGATTTCAGACACGGATCCTTTTTTGACGATCCGCATGGCCCGCCACAGACGATCACGCAGGCCGTTGGCCGTCCGTCCGGTCGGTGCGCGAGGCGGACGAGGCGGAGCGGGTTCACGGGGAAGACGCTGGTCCGGCGGCACGAACCGGTACCTGCCCTTGCCGACCCACGTCAGCAACCCGGCGGAGATGGCGAGGCAGACCGAGCCATGTACCTTGCCACGCGCAAAGCCAGTAGCGGCCACCAGATCATCCAGCGTCATCACCTTGGTCGGTTGGCCCTCCGGCGGCGTCATCGCCGCCAGCACGGCCCTACGGATAGGATCGCGCATGGTCAGCGCACATGCAGGGGTTTGCCGGTCGCCCGGTCGTTCAGCAGCAGCTGACCGGTCATCGCGGCCCGCGTCACCGGCTTGTCGGAGCTGGCGCCGTTGCGCGTGCCGAAGCGCTCGATGCGGGCGATGCCCTCCTTGATCTCGCGCAGCAGTCCGCCGGACAGCTCCAACAGGCAGCCGATCAGGCAGTCGGCCACCGGCACGTCGCAGAGATCCCGCACCATGGCGGCAGCGTCGGTCTGATCGGCCGGCAGGAACTCGACATAGGCGCCGACCCGGCTGGTGATCTGAGGATGCTTGGACAGCGCCGGACGGACGCGGTCCATGCCGACCAGGATCGTCGGGATCTCCAGGATGTCGGACAGGTCGCGCAGGGTCTCCAGGATCTCTTCGGCCCGGCGGCGCTCCGACAGCACATGGTCGATTTCATCCACCGCGACGCCGAACATGCGGCCGGCCTTGACGGCCTGTTGCTTGCGAACCGCCAAAGCCTGGACGACGCGGCGGTACATATCCTCCGTCTTGCGCGCCTCGTCCTTGATGCCCAGCGCCTCCATCAGGTCGCGCAGCAGCCACGCGGCGGTGTACTTGGTCTTGGCGCGGATCAGGATCGCGTCCTCCTGTACCGCCCACCACTGGACGACGGTGGACTTGGAGACGCCGGGCACGCCGTCCACCACCATCAGGCACGCTTCCCCGGCGCCGCGCTGCTGGATGGCCGTCAGGCCGGCCATGAAACGGGTGACGTTGCTGGTCTTGACGAAACGGTCACGCATAGGCTTGGGCTTTCATGTCGGCGGCAATCGACGTCAGTGCGGCGACGTCGATACCGGCAAGGTTCAGGAGGGCGCGGAACTCGTTCCGGCGCAGTTCGGTGGTCAGAAGGGCGCGGTCCTGATCGGTCGCGGCGTCGGGGTGTTCGATCAGCCAGCGTGCCCAGCTCTCGTCGTCGGCGAAGATCGGCCGGACGTCGTCGGGTGCCGGCAGGGCGGCCGGGGTGGTCTCGCCGGAGAGGCGGGCGAACATGGCGTCGGCATCGGCCACCAGTTCCGCCGGGATGGGATCGGGAACGTGGTCGATGACGCGCGGACCGAGTTCCGCCAGGGCGGTGTCGGCGTGGGCAGCCAGCCGCTTGACCGCGGCCTTGCTGCGCCGTTCCGCTGCCTGATCCAGTACCGACTTTGGAAAATAGTCGCGCTTGTGGGCGTCCCACTGCGCCTTGCAGATCAGCCGGCCGTCCAGATCGCGGACCCACACCCATTCGGCGTCGTGGATGTCGTAGGCAACCAGGACGTCGCCGTCGACATGCTCCAGAGCGCGGTTGTGGTACTGGTTGCCGAACAGCTCCACCAGACCGCGGCGCGGGGTCCGCTTCACCATCGGGCGGAACAGGTCTTCGGCTTCAGCCGCGCTGGGAATGTCGATCTCGACGCCGGGGGCGGCGGCGCCGGCCTCCCAGGCTTCCGCTGGTGTCTGGTGACGGGCGCGGCCGGTCTGCGGATCGCGTAGCTTCGGCAGACTGGAATGGATCCGTGCGTTGTAGGCTTCAACCACGCCTTGCGCCCACTCCAGGAACGCCGTCCAGGACATGAGCAGCGGCGACTGCACGCCGTTTTTGACGGCGGCTCGGGTCGCTTTGAAGGCTTTTTGACGAGCCTCCATGTCCATCGGCGCGCCCATGTAGGTCGGCAGCGCCTTGGCCGCCCGCACCCACACCGTGCCCTGCACCCGCTCCATGGCGCCGCGCGCCTGGGAGTTGCGGGCGATGGAGTTCACCTTCGTGATGCCGAGACGGCCAAGGAACCCCAAAGTCGCCGGATCGTCGGCCTCGTCGTCGGTCGCCGCGCCCATGGCGTCGTTGTTGAAGCCCTTGCCGCGGTCGACGTACCAGATACAGGGCACGCCGTGACTGGTGCAGGCATTGCGCAGTGCATCCAGCACGCCCCAGGTGTTTTCCGACAGCGCGGCCGACCATCCGACGATCTTGCGGGTCTTCAGGTCGATGACGGCGGTCAGCTCCGGGCGGAAGGGCCGGCCATGGATGGGGTGTTGCACCTCCGCGTCGAAGGTGTGGCCGTCCGCCGAATAGGCGGCGGTGGGCCACAGGGTGCCGGTGTCGCGGGCGATGTAGGATTTCAGCGCCTTCAGCGCCAGCGGTCCCATCCGGCCGCGGTTGCGCTCGATGGGCGACAGTCCCTTCACGAAACGCCGCGCCTGATCGTAGGAGGGGGCCGGGATGGTCGGATAGCGCTTGGACATTTCCTCCAGGCACCACGCCAGCGAAGGCTTTTGCGGTTGGCGGTAGAGGGTCAGCAGGGCGGCGGCCCATGGTTGCACCAGGATCGGGCGGGCAGCCTCCCTGGGTGCCAGGGCGGCGGCGCCGGCCGTGCCGGCGACCTCGCGGGCTTCTGCCCAGCGGTAGAGGGTGCGGAGAGATAGGGTGCGGGCGCCAGCCTTGCCGCCGGATTTGGCGTTGGCGACCGGCACCAGCGCCGCCAGTTCGGGGCGGAGTGTGCGGGCTTGAGCGGAGGCGGCGACGGCTTCGGCCGCCTTGCGCCAGCTGCCGCTGACCACGGTCATCCGGTCGATTTCAGCCAGAATTGCGGCGCGGGCTTCCAGGGTGCGGCGTTGCCAATCGGCCAGTTGGGCAGCAACCGGGATCTGGCGGGGCGGTGCCGGCAGGACAGCGGGAACGGTGTTGGCCGGCACCGGCGCGGACAGGACGGCGCAGACGGCCGGAACACCTTCCGTCACTGCCTGCGTGATCGCGTCACGGATGGGTGAAGGCAGCGTCGCAAGAGGGAATTCCCGCCCGCCACCACGACCATTGCGCGGGCGGGCCTTCCAGTTGTCACGCTTCGCAACACGGGTGATGCCCGAGCCACTTTCTGCGGGCAGCGGAATGCACCGATGGAGGGATGCAAGCTCCCCTGCGGTCAAGGCGTCACGCATCGCGGCCTGCCATCCGGGCTAGCCGGCGCTTTTCTGCCTGCGCTTGTGCGGCGATCCGATCCTGTTCGGCCATCTTGGCGCGGATCACGTCGTCGCCGATGAGCACCATTGCGCCGATCAACTCGGCGATCTGCGTCATCAGCTCGTAGCAGCCGGTGGCTTCCACGAAGGCAGGAAGCCATTGCAAAGGGAAGCGGTGCCCCTGATGGCTGTCCGCGGTCATGGCGTTCAGCATCGGGACCGTGATGCGCTCCCCCGTCAGTTCGGACATACGGGTGGCGACAGCCTCCCGGCCACGGCCACGCTCGATGCGAGCTTGGTCCAGGCCATAGGCGACGAGCCCGGCAACCCGAGTCGCGCATCCCAGACTTCCCGGCAGGGCGGCCGGGGATTTGGGAAGTGCGTGGAATGCATCCGGCAGCAGAGAGAACTGCGAAGGATGCGGGTTCGTTGGGGCAAAACGACGACGGCGGGTCATGAAGGTCTCCCGAGGCGGCCTTGCCGTGAGCGCCATCGCGTGCAGCGACGAGCGGTCGGCAGAGCCTCTCCCTTCACCGCCGCTGCGGCGCGACGGATGTGGGAAAGAATTCGTGATGGGTGGGGGGTGGATGCTCTAGACGGGGTTTCCAGGCAGGCTGTTCATGCCTAAGCAGCCTCCTGAGCTTTGACATTGCGAGGGGTGGAGGGCGTGGTACGTTTGCGCTTGGCACGCAGGCGGCAGCCGGTGGCGTCGTAGCGCTCGGCGAAGAGTTTCTGGACAGGCAGGTGGAGCTTCTCGGCAACCGCCCTTTCCAGGCGCTCGGACGATCCGTTCACGATGGCGTCACTGACCGCTGCCTTCGTAACCCCCAGCTCGGCGGCGAGAGCCGCCACGCTGGAGCCGACGACACGCAGTCGGAACACGATCCATGGCCCGCGGAAGCGGGCTTTCTTTGGGATGTCTGAGCTTGACGGGTAAAGTTCCATGAACCGATTTAAGCCTATTTCCGCATTGTCATCAAGCCAGATTTTTCCGTCAGAGTTCGATGGCGCCTGCGCTTTGCCAGGATTTTCCGATTTATATGTCCGATCAATGTCTTACCAGCACTTGGTCCGGTCAAAGTTCGCTGCCCCCCACGGTCAGAGTTACAGCTATGAACTCTGACCACGCTCACATTGCCGATAGATTGAAAATTTTGGCTGATGCGACGGGCGGCGCAGCAGCGTTAGCCAGAGTCTGCGAGATGCCTCAGCGGACGATGGCTAACTACGTGGAGGGCAAGACAGAGCCTCGTGCATCCGATGCTGTCAAAATCGCTAAGGCGGCCGGAGTCAGATTGGAATGGTTGCTTGCAGGCGATGGCCCGATGCGAATTGACGAGATAAGCAGCACGGTGGTGCGATTTCCGGCCGCACGCCCCAAGGAGACGAGCGCGTCTCTAGACCGTCATTTATTGGAGCAGATCATTTCACAGGTAGAGGCGTGGCTCGAAGACAACGGACGCGTGCTTCCGCCTAGTCAGAAATCTAGCGTGTTTACAGAACTTTATGAAATGGCATTGGAAGATTGTGTCGAAGGGGAGGCAACATCTGATCCGAAGAAAGTCGGACGCATCCTCCGCCTTGTGACGGGATAATGGGGTCCAGAATGTCGGCGAGTAACGACAAGGATTATCGCTTAGAACGGGTATTCAATATGCTAAAGAATGCGCCCAGCGCGCATCAGGCTGGGGGATCGGCTCCGGTGGACCGGTCCGTCAACGTACGGACGGGCAATTACAGTAGTGTAACCGTTATCCAAGGCGAGAAAGTTGCCGAGAGAATAGAAGTAGTAGTTCGGCCAGGAAATGATCACATAACCGACGCCCAAGCCGGACGTATCCAAGAACTGGTTGGCATTATCGCTGGTCGCGGAAGACGGTCTTTCGGTAGTGTCTATGGTGATCTATTTCGCCATCTTGGTGGTGGCCATAAGCTCGTCCCCAGGTATCGACTAATTCCTCTCGAATTATATCCGAAGGCGGAGCGTTTTCTTGAAGAATTGCTCAAGTCGATTAAACGATAATGATATTGAAGAGATCGGCCAATGAAAAACAACCAACCTATTCGCGAAATTTCGATAATAGGAATTCTTGCTCTTCTAGTTGCGTCTTGTTCACCTAACAGTAGTTCTCAAGATAGCCGCTGGAAACGCGTCAGTGGATTGATTGGAGGAGCCGCATATCACTTTGCTGTGGTGGAGCCTTCAAGCTTCAAGGATGGGAATGTATATAAAATTGCTTCGAATTCTCTGTGCTCATCATCGAATTGGTGCGAGGTTGCCTTTTTCAGAAGCGAGGCAGAGGCGCCTAAGACACAGTCGAATGCTGATTTTTTTAAAGCGGGTGGCTACAGGAACTATGGTGTTGTCGCAATCTATCAGAAGAACGCCAATACTGGCCTGAACCGGACACTGTTCAACTGCTATGTCTTCTCCGGCGTCGGTCAGAATGAGTGCATAGCAGCAGCTCGACCGCTTCCCTCCTGAATTTGATCAGCCTTATCCGGCTGGAGCACGGTTTGTGCCAAATCGCATGCGCAAATAGCTTGTTTCTACCCATTTTGTGCCAAATCGACGTTCTCTGGCCGAAGTCCGAAACGTCGATTTAAATCAACAGCTTGAGCCCAATTTTTTCTTCCCCCAGCCATGCCAAAACGATCACCTCCCCACAATGGAACTGCGAACCGGGGACCAGCGAGCCGTCCGACGGGGTCGGCGGCTCTTCGGCCCAGCGGGGGAAGTTGTCGGTGGTGAAGCTGCGGCTGTCGAGGGGCATGGCGTGGCTCCGCGAATGAGTGGGCATTGCGGAGAGGGTATAGGATTGCAGTCCTTAGGTGGGGGGATTTTGGAAAGGGGGATGGAGACGGATAGGAAAGTGTCAAATTTTAACGCCTCACCGACATCTCGATGTGTTCAGCGTAGAGCCTCTCCAGCTAGCCCGACACTGGCAGAGTGAGCGTTTCCTTCACGCAAAGGGCGGGAGAGCCATGCCCATTTCAGCGTAAGCAGCCGAGATGGTGGCGGTTGCAAAACCACGCTGTGGATGGCATCAAAAGACTAATAAATTGAATCAGAAATCATTTGGAACTATAATTGGATCCCACGCACTCACCGTTCGGTTGCCGCGATGCCTAAGCCTGTTCCCCGCTACCACAGCCCGGAATTTCCAGAGGGCATCACTCGCAGTGCATTCCGTCGGCTTCGGCGAGAGCAAAAAATCGAGGTCATGCGGTCGTGGTTCGGGCAGCACTACGAGGATCCGGCTCAGCGGACTCCATACGAATCCGCTGAAGGCGGATATCAATGGATTTGGGGTGGCCCCTACGATGCCCGCGAAGAACTTGAGTCGGAATTCGGCGGCCTTGCCCCGCAAAAGCTCATTGAAGAACTGGTTGAAGAGCTAGAGCAAGAGGGCACGAAATGGGCGCCGACACCGAGCGACGGAGACTATGATGATGAGCGCGACGACAGGGACGAGTACGTCCCGGACGCCGACGAAGAATGGCCACCAGTTGTTGTCGATCAGCGGCCAGAGGTTGACCCTCTGGATGCGATAGCAAATAAAATCGAGTTTGGTTTGATCCCGAAATACGGGAGCCGTGAGGAACTCGCCGCAAGGGATGTAATCCTTAAGGACATCAAGAAGGTCGAAGAGGAGCTTGATCGGCTCAACAAGCCCTCAAGCATGATGGGTCACAATAATCCTCCAGAACCAATCGAAGCCGAAGCGACCGAGGCTACCGTCGTCACCGAGGATGACGAAAAGAGAAAGATCAAGGCCGTTGTCGCGGATATCAGGACAGAGATCAAGTCCGACGCCCCTGATGTCACTAATGTTGTCACATCCACTCGACATTTGCGCGATTCACTCATCGCTGTCCTGAAGTGGAGTGGGAAGAAGATTGACACGGGAATCGATGAGTTCATCAAATCCGTCATGAAGACACTTGGTATCTCAGCAACACCATTCATCCTTGCTAAAGCGATCGGACATTATGACGCTCTGATCGGCGCTATTGGCTCTCTCTATCTAAACCTATTACATTGGCTACAACTTATGATGTCAATTCAGCTTTGAAAGCTAACTTGTAAATTGGAGTTAATTATGAACCGGTGCTGGCCGACTGATTGTTTCTGAAGCGAGGGCTCTCTACCCTTCCCACGATAGCCTTCAATGTCCGCTTCTGACTCAAGATGGACATACGAGTTCAATTTACAATCTATTTGCGATATCTTTGCCAATTAGTTATAATCACGCTAACTCTCATGTCGAGCAGGATTGAGCATTTAGCTAAAAATCCAGAATCGGCTAGATATTTGTTTATCTAAAAATAGTCTGACCATCTCCAAGAGGAAAATTCCATGAATAACGCAAAGAACGCAAGTGCTCATGTTGGAAAGTGTGCATTATGTGATACTGAGAACATCGAATTGAAGGAGTCTCACTCTATACCAAAGTTCGTTTATAAATGGGTAAAAGAAAGTTCGAAGACAGGATTCATCAGAGGCGGCGATAACGTTAATGATAGACTCCAGGACGGCCCTAAGGAACACCTCCTCTGCAACGATTGCGAAGGAAAGCTTTCGGCAATAGAAAAAGTTTTTGCAAAAGGTGTATTCAAAATTATAGCAAATTATCGTTCCCAAGCAAATTCAATTACTGTAACAGAGGAAATGCGCGTTGCAGTTATTTCTATTTTTTGGAGAGCTCTTTTAACGACAAGGCACAGAGATAACGACAGGACCATCGAGGATAATATTCTTTTTGATTCGTTTATGTCTTCTCTGAAACATCAGATAAATGCGAAACAGTGTTTATCGAAAATTTATTTTGCGCCATTCATCGCGGATTCGTCCTATTACGACTTGCCACCCGAGATGATATACAATCTAGAGCGCTCTGTTGGTGGGCAGGACATCCGATTCTATGACAACCCTCACAGATTTTTTTCCCTGTTTAAAGTACCGTTCATATATTTTTACATATTCAGTGAAGGGTGGGACAACGAGGAAATGAAGAACTCTACGCCATTTGACGTTGGAAGCATAAACTTGACCTCTATAAAGCAAATTCCTGATACTCTTAGAGAGCTTATTTTGCGTGAACACGATCATTTTGAGGAAATGAAGAAATCGCTTTCTCAAGAAAACTTGGATAAGATTATTAAAAGCGCAGAAAAAAACAAGAATATTACCGGATCTGATAATTCCAGAACACGGATGATAGATGCAATCAAAAATAATCTAAAACGTGATGGCAGCTAAATTTGGGAGACGCTTGCTTTTCCCGCCACATGTAGTCTCCACCCCCTACCCCATCGTCTCCACCGTGCGGCGCGACGCCACGCACCGCGTGACTTCGCTCAGCAGTTGGGCCCGGTCAATGGGCTTCGGCACATGGCAGTCCATGCCGGTCTCGTAGCAGCGGGCGATGTCGTCGGGGAAGGTGTTGGCGGTCAGGGCCACGATGGCGACGCGGGACTCCGGACCCGGCATGGCGCGGATCAGGCGCGTCGCCTCCAGGCCGTCCATCACCGGCATGTTGATGTCCATCAGGATGGCGTCGAAGGGCTCGCTCCCATCCACCCCCTTGGCCGCCTGCGCCACCGCCTCCACCGCCTCGGCGCCGTTCTCCACCGCCACCACCCGGTGGCCGGCCTGCGTCAGCAGCGTGACGACCAGCAGGCGGTTCATCTCCACATCCTCCACCACCAGGATGCGCAAGGCCCCGCCCGCGGGCGGGGCGGGAACGGGACGCAGCGCCGGCGGCTCGGCCACGGCCGGCGGCGGCACGGGAGACGGCAGTCGGGACGGCTCGGCGGCGGGGGCCGGGGCGGGATCCGGCTCGGGCCGGGGCTCCGGGTGCGAAAGCGGCGCGGGCGGCGGAGGGACGGCCGCAGAGGGGATGGCCGGAGGGGGGACGGGCCGCGGGCGCAGGCGGTCGAGATGCTGGCGCAGCTCCGCCGGGTCATAGGGCTTGGCGATCAGGTCGTAGCCACCCATCGCCACATCGTCGGCCACCACCGCATGGGCGGCGAAGCCCGACGCCAGCAGAACCGGCAGGTCGGGGCGCAGGCGCCGCGCCTCGCGCGCCAACTCCGCCCCGTTCATCCCCGGTGGCATCACGATGTCGCTGAACAGCAGGTCCAGCGGTTCGGACCCGCGCAGCACCACCAGGGCCTCGCCGGCACCGGACGCGGCGGTCACCCGGTGGCCCCAGCTGCGCAGCAGGGCGCTGCCGTTCTCGCGGATGTTGTGGTCGTCGTCCACCATCAGGATCGACAGGCCGGGACGGCCCCCCACGGACTGGGCCGCCGGTGCAGCGGTCGCTTCGCCGCCCGCCTCGCCGGCCATTTCACCGGCCATCCCACCGGCGACGCGCTCGGGCGGGAAATGGATGGTGACGGTGGTGCCCTGCCCCACCCGGCTCGCCAGGGTCAGCGTGCCGCCATGCAGCTCCACCAGCCGGCGGGTCAGCGGCAGGCCAAGGCCGGCGCCCTCGGTCTGGCGGTTCTCCGGGGTGGCGACGCGGGCATAGGCCAGCAGGACGCGGTCCAGATCCTGTTCGGGGATGCCGACGCCGTTGTCCCGCACCTCCAGCAGCAGGCCGCCGTCGGGGGCCGGGTCGGCGGTCAGCGACACCGAACCGCCGGACGGCGTGTATTTCACCGCGTTGGACAGCAGGTTCAGCAGGATCTGGCGGATGCGCCGCTCGTCGCCGCGCAGATGGCGGGCGGCGGGGGCGACCTGGGCCGACAGGGCGATGCCGGCGCGGGCGGCGCGCGGGATCAGCAGGCGGACGGCGAAAACGGCGGCGGCGTCGAGATCGACCGGCTCGTCGTCGAGGATCAGCTGGCCGGATTCGGCGCGGACATGGTCGAGGATCTCGTTGATCAGCTCCAAGAGATGCTGGCCGCTGTCGCGGATGTTGACGGCGAAGTCGCGGTAATGGGCGGTGCCGACCGGCCCCTCCGACTCGCGCGCGATCAGGTCGGCGAAGCCGATGACGGCGTTCATCGGCGTGCGCAGCTCGTGGCTCAGGCTCGCCAGGAATTCGGACTTGCTGCGGCTGGCCGCCTCCGCCGCGTGGCGGGCGTCCTGAAGCTCCGCCTCCATGATCTTGCGCGAGGTGACGTCGCGCTCGACGCTGACGTAATCCTGCGGCGCGCCCCAGTCGTCGGCGACCAGCCGCACCGCCGCCTCGATCCACACCCAGCGGCCGTCGGCATGGCGCAGCCGGTAGGTGGTCTTCAGGGTCGGGCGGTCGGGCGTCAGGCGGGCCAGGCCGGCGGACAGCGCGTCGCGGTCGTCGGGGTGCACCCGCTCCACCAGCGGGCGGCCGACCAGATCGGCGGGCGGGCAGCCCAGGCTGTCGCGCGTCGCCTCCGAACAGAAGCGGCGCACGCCGTCCAGCCCGATGCGGCCGATGATGTCGGTGACGCTGCGCGCCAGCAGGCGGTAGCGCGCCTCGCTGGCGCGGATCGCCCGCTCCGCCTCGTGCCGGCGGGTGATGTCGCGGGCACCGACCGACAGCAGGACGATGGCGCCGCTCTCGTCGCGGATCGGCACCTGCGACACCTCCCACCAGCGGGTGACGCCGTCATGGGTGTGCTGCTCCTCGAAGCGGGTGGGGGCGGCGGCGTCGATGCAGGATTGCAGGTCGGCCATCACCTTGGCGGCGAGATCGGGCGGCAGCAGCGCGTCGAGCGGCTTGCCCCGCGCCTGCGCCACCCGGTCGCCCATGGTGCCGGCGGCGGCCTCGTTGGCGCAATGCAGGGTGAAGCCGCCGTCGGGGTTGACGCGCAGCACGACGAGGATGTCGGCGGAGCTGTCGAAGACGGCGCGGAACAGGGCGGCGTTCTCGGCCAGCGCTCCCTCGTCGGCGAAGCGCCGGTGCTCGCGCGCCAGCATGGTGCCGAGCAGGCCGATGCCCAGCGTGGTGAAGGCGATCAGCGGCAGCGCCGCCTCCTCCATCACCCGCATGGCGAGGTCGAAATCGGGCAGCAGCAGGAAGGCCAGCAGGGTCAGCGGCGCAATCGCCAGACCGAACAGCGACAGGAGGCCGAAGCCGAAGGCGCCCTTGCCATCGCCTTTTCCGGCTTTGCCGGCGGCGCGACGCTCCATCGGGCGGGCCAGCAGCGGGGCGACCAGGGCGGTCAGCAGCATACCGGCAAGCCCGGTCGTCGCCCCCACCCCGCCCAGCCACAGCCGCACCGCCCCGGCGATGGCGGCCGACAGCAGCGCCGCCGGCAGACCGCCGAACAGGCCGGCCAGCCCGATCATCGCGTTGCGCAAATCGACCAGCACCCCGTCGGCGACCGGGTAGGCGTCCAGCATGGAGAGGACGGCAGCCACGCCGAACAGCAGGCCGGAAAGCGCCGCGAAGGCGCCGCGCCGGGCGCCGAACCGCCGCAGGACATGGCGATAGGCAAGCAGAACCAGCGCCAGCAGGCCGACGCCGTGCGCAAGGGCGATGATGATGCCCGTTCCCATTGCTCCGCTCCCCGGCGGCTACGCCAACGGCTACCCCGCTCCCAAACGAATGCGTCGAAACCCGGCGGGAATTTTTACACGCGCAACTTAACAAGAAGAAGAAACGATTCGAAACAGTCATACCGCCTTTTTTCCTACTACTACGGATGGCAGCCGCATGAACCGCTGGCATTTACGTCGCTGTCGTGTTTGGCGTCCGATTCGGCTAGAATGCCGCGGCGCATCGTTCGTGGTGATCGTGTTTTCGTAGGCTTCGGCATGTTCTTGAAGATCTTCTCACGGAGCCTGGTTGCCCGGTCCACCGCATCGGCGGTGGTGCTGGTGTCGGTGCTGGTCGCCGTGCCGATGGTCGTGCTGATCCAGTCCGACGTGCGCAACACCAGGGCCGAGCTGGCGATCCGGGCGGAGATGGCGACCCGCATCGTCCTCGACGACGTGACGAATGCGCTGTGGGACCTCGACCCGGAAGAGGCGCTGACGGCGCTGAGCCCGCTGCGCTCGATCGACAGCTTCGCCGAGGCGGTGATCCTCGGCACCCATGGCGAGCGCTTCGCCATCTTCCGCAAGCCGGGCTCCACCGCCGTTGCCGATGCGGCCGTCAACACAGGGGGCAATCCGGCGACCACGGCAGCCGCCGTGCCGCTGACCCGGCAGGACCGCACCGGCGGCTCGCGCACCATCGGCACGCTGCTGGTCAGGCTCGACACCGGGCCGACCGACGCCGCCATCCGCCACCATGTGCTGGTGCTGGGCGGCATCGGCGCCGTCACGCTGCTGCTGGTGGTGCTGGGCGTGATCTGGGCGACGCGCGGGGTGACGCTGCCGATTGCCGGCATGACCCGCGCCATGGCCGATCTGGCCGCCGGCGACGTGACGGTGACGGTGCCGGTGCGCCACCGCGACGACGAGATCGGCCGCATGGCCAAGGCGCTCGACACCTTCCGCCAGAACGCCATCGACCTGCACATCGCCAAGGAGCGGGCGGAGCAGGCGGTGGCGTCGAAGGCGAAGTTCATGGCCGCCGCCAGCCACGACCTGCGCCAGCCGGCGCAGTCTCTGCTGATGCTGACCGCCATGCTGCGCGCCACCGCCCCCAGCCCCAAGGTGGCGGAATCGGCGCGCAAGATCGAACAGGTGGTGATGACGCTGAAGCAGCTGCTGGACGAGCTGCTGGAGGTGTCGCGGCTCGATGCCGGCGGCGTCACCGCCAACATTGCGGTGCACGAGGTCGCCGACCTGTTCGACGCGCTGGACTCGCAGTATGGGCCGGTCGCCCGCAACAAGGGGCTGGCCTTCTCGGTGCCGCAGTACCGCGCCCCGGTGCTGACCGACCGGGTGCTGCTGCTGCGCCTGCTGGGCAACCTGATCGACAACGCGATCCGCTACACACCCAGCGGACAGGTGCAGGTCGCCTGCCTGGAGTCCGGCGGCAGCCTGATCGTCGAGGTGCGCGACACCGGCATCGGCATTCCCGAGGACCGGCTGGACGCCATCTGGGAGGAGTTCCACCAGATCGGCAACCCGGAGCGCAACCGCGACAACGGCATCGGTCTCGGCCTGTCGATCGTCCGGCGGCTGGCCGGCGTGCTGGATCACCCGGTCAAGGTGCGCTCCACGCCGGGCAAGGGCTCGGTCTTCTCGGTCACCCTGCCGCTGGCGCCGGTGGAGACTGCCCTGGAGCCGGCCATGGAGCCGATGCGGCGGGCCGAAATTTCGTCTGTCCCCGCCCCCGCCCCTGCCGCCATTCCTGCCATGGTTGCCACCCCTGCCCCGGTTTCCGCCCCGGCGGCGGTCGCCGGGCTGGCGACGCTGGCGGATGCACCGGCGAAGAGCGGCGAGATCGCCATCCTGGTGATCGACGACGACCAGTTCGTGCTGTCCGCCATCTCGATGTTCCTCAACACCGCCGGCCATCGCGTCGTCGGCGCCTCCAGCGTGGCCCAGGGGCTGCGCGCGGTGGAGGGCGGCGATATCCGGCCCGATGCGGTCATCGCCGACTATCACCTGTCCGCCACCGAGAACGGCCTGGATTTCATCGACACCGTCTGGCGCCGGCTCGGCCTCAGGATCCCGGCGGTGCTGATCTCCGGCCGGCTCGACGGCGCCGTGACCGCCCGCGCGGCGGAGATGGGCGTCATCGTCGCCGCCAAGCCGATCATGCCGGACCGCCTGTCGGCGCTGGTGGAACAGATGACGGCGGCCCGACCGGCAGCGGCGGGGACTGCGTCGGTTGTGGCGCTCGACATCGCCGCTCCGCATAAGACTCCGACGATTTGAGGTCCCCACCCCCGTCCTGGGGCTTAGGACCAAAAATGATCTCACATATCGGGCTATGCTATGTCACAACATCCGAGCGGTGCCCTCGGATATCCCGCCCCCATCCGAGAGCGAACCGAAAAAGCAGCTCCGGAGGATCCCATGCGCGGCGCCACCAAGACCGACACCACCCGTGCCCATGACATCATCGCCGGCTTCGACTTCGGCTATGTCGTCGACCGCGCGGTCGCCGCGGGGATGTCCCGCCCCACGTCCGAGATCGCGCTGACCCAGCTGAAGGCATTCCTGCTGGCCTGCGCCGAGCATCCGGACCGCGACATCGTTCCGCAATCGGCCGCCTGCGACGAGCTGTGGCACGTGTTCATCGTTGCCGACACCCGCGCCTATTTCCGGTTCTGCGACGCGGTGTACGGCGAGTATCTCCATCACAACGGCGTGACCGTCCCGGCCGAACGCCTGGACGCCGCCCGCAGCGACAGCGCCCGCCTGCTCGCCGGCGCCGACTGCCTGCGCGAAGCCGCCAAGGCCGATTGCCTGCGCGAGGCGAAGGCCGCGGATTGCCTGCGGGAGGCCGCACAGGCCGACTGTCTCCGGGAAGCCAAGAGCGCCGATTGCCTCCGCGAAGCCGCACAGGCCGACTGTCTGCGGGAAGCGAAGGCCGCGGATTGCCTGCGGGAGGCCGCACAGGCCGATTGCCTGCGTGAAGCCAAGCCGGCCGACTGCCTGCGCGAGGCGAAGGCCGCGGATTGCCTGCGCGAAGCACGGCCGCAGGGCGCCGCCTGACGTTCCTGTCCCTGTAACGACGGAAAGGCCCCTGTCCGGCTGCGGACAGGGGCTTTTTTCATGCGGGCGCCCTGCCCTCCGCCCTGGCTTTGCCGTCCCCTGCCCTCGGCAGCGTCAGCCGAAGTTCAGGCCGCCGAACGGCGTGATGAAATTGTCGCTCAGCACATTGCCACGCAGCGCCACATAGTCCGGCACCACCAGCGGTATCACCGGCAAATCCTGCATCACCAGGCATTCGGCGTCCTTATAGACCTCCGCCCGAAGGGTGGGATCGGGAATCGCCATCGCGCGTTCGATCAGGCCGTCGAACTGGGCGCTGGTCCAGCCGACGGGATTGAAACGGCTGCTGCTGCTGAACAGCTCGTCGAGGAAGTTCATCGGGTCGGGATAGGTGGCGGTCCAGCCGAACAGGAAGGCGTCGTAATCGCGCCGGCGCGAGCGGGCGATGAACTCCTGCCGCGGCGCCATCACCAGCTTTGCCGGAATGCCGGCATTGTTCCACTGCGAGACGTAATAGACGAACTCCCGCCGGTATTCCGGCACGACGGTGACCAGGAAGGGCTCGATGCCGCGCCCCTCCGGATAGCCGGCCTCCTCCAGCAGGCGCTTGGCCAGCAGCGGGTCGTAGGCCAGCGGCTCCAGCCTCTCGTTGGACAGCAGGGCCGGCGGAACGATGCCGTTGTGGACGCTCGCCACCCCACGGAAGAAGCGCTCCACCATGGCGCTGCGGTCGATCAGCAGCGACATCGCCCGGCGCACCCGCAGATCGCCGAACGCCTTGACCCGCCTGGGGTCGAGCGCCACCACCCGCATCTGCATGCGCGGCACATTCGACAGCGAGCGCTTGAAGCCGGGATCGTCCATCACCCCGCGCAGCGCATCGGTGTCGACGAAGGTGAAGTCGATCTGGCTGTCGTTGAACAGCGTGATGCCGTCGTTGCCGATGCCGGTGGCGAGGAAGGACACCCGCTCGAACGGCACCGAGCCGCCACGCCAGCCGGGATTGGCCTCCACATCCATGCGGATGCCGTCGCTCGACCGCACCAGCCGGTAGGGTCCGGTTCCCGCCGACAGGGTGCGGAACCAGTCGGGACCGGCCTGCCCGGCCGCCTCGACATCGACGATGTTCAGCCGGGCGAAGGGGAAGACGGCGCAGGGCTCGTCGCAGACCACCTCCAGCGTCCGGTCATCAATCACGGTGATGCCGGACAGTCCGCCGGCGGTCTTCGCCCGCAGCTCGCGGAAGCCCCGCACCTTCGACAGCGCCAGCACGGCGAAATTGGTGCCGTCGCCGCCCAGCGCCGCCTCGAAGCTGCGCTTGACGTCGAGCGCGGTCAGCGGCCGGCCGGTGTGGAAGGTGACGCCGTCGCGGATGGTCAGCCGCCAGCGCCGCGCATCCTCGGACGCCTCCCAGGCGGTGGCGAGGCCGGGCAGGATGCGGCCTTTCGTATCGACCGTGGTCAGGCTCTCATACATCGAGCCGAGGACCTGACGCGCGACCAGATCGCTGACGGTCAGCGGGTTGAGTCCGCCGGGCAGGGACTTGAAGCCGATCCGCAGGGTACCGGCGGCCATCGCCGGCCGGGGCAGGGCCGCGGCCAGACCGGCGCCCCCGATCAGGCCGCCGAGCAGGTTCAAGAAATGTCGTCTCCGCACCGCCTGCATCGCTGACCCGTACCCCCCGTACCCTCGATCACCTGACAGATGATCCTTAACACGGGGCAGGGCAGGCGGTCACCCTGGCCGAGCGCCAGATGCTTTCGCAATCGAAAGCAACTTTACCGCGCCTTTCGAGAGATGAACAACCAGGGCGAGCTTTCGCAGTCGAAAGCCGCGGTCTTCATAATGGCGATGGCGTTGCGATGCCCTCTCCCGCCCCGGGAGAGGGAGGGGACCCACGAAGTGGGGAGGGTGAGGGGTGGCCCAAAACTCAAGAACCGCATGGTTCCTTGCGCTACCCCTCACCCTTCCCACCGCTTCGCGGCGGGCCCCTTCCCTCTCCCGGGACGGGAGAGGGAGATACAAACCTTCACGCATTCAGCAGGGCGTCGATGCGGTCGCGCAGCGCCTGCAGCCGCTCGCGATGCTCGCGCTGCAAGGCCTGGGCGACGGTGTCGATGGCGGCCAGATCCTTGTCCATCCGGTTGATCGCCTTGCCCAGCACCCGCATCGGCTCCGCCGTGCTGGAGGCCGCCGGGCGGGCGGCCCGCACCGCCCCCACCGTCAGCCCGCCGGTGCGCGCCGTCTGCCACAGCCGGCGCATCTCCGCCTCGTCCTCGACGAAGGCCAGCTCGACCAGGGCGGAGCGCGACACCGCGTCGGGGTTGGCGCGGTAATCGGCCAGAATGTCGTCGGGCAGGCGCAGCACCTTCAGCCGCTTCGACACCTCGGCCTCCGAACAGCCGACCGCCGCCGCCACCTCCGACTGGGTGTAGCCGTGCGCCTCGATCAGCTGGGACAGGCCGCGGGCGAGGTCGATGGCGTCGAGATCGACGCGCTGGACATTCTCGATCAGCGCGATCTCTTCGGGCCGGCCCTTGGTGATGATGGCGGCGATGGTGCCGCGGCCGAGCAGCCGGTGGGCACGCAGCCGCCGTTCGCCGGCCACCAGCCGGTAGCGGCCCTTCTGCTCCCCTTCCTGGACGAGGACAGGTTGCTGCAACCCGTGGCGGGCGATGGAGTCGGCCAGCGAGCGCAGGGCCTCGTCGTCGAACACCGTGCGGGGCTGGCCGGGATTGGTCTCGACGGCGTCCAGATCGACCTCGACCAGCCGGGGCAGCACACCGCTCAGCCCGAACATGCGGTCGGTCTCGGCGGCGAAGCCGGCCTCCTTGGCCTGGAGCACCGTGGCGGCGGTCTGTCGGGTCAGCTTCTTAGGCGGCATCGACGGTCTCCTGCAGGCGGCCCATGGCGGTCAGCAGCGCCGAGGCGATGGCGGCATAGCTCTCCACCCCCGGCGCGCCGATGTCGGCATCCAGCGTGATGACGTTGGCGCCCGCGGCCTGGGCGTAGATGGTGGCGCGCGGCACCGGCGGGAACACCCGGCGGCTTTCGCCCCACAGGCGCTGGATGTCGTCGAGCGACGAGCGGTCCTGGGTCTGGCGCGGGTTGACCATGGTCGGCAGGATGCCCAGCACCTCCAGCCGCGGGTTCAGCCGGCGCTGGATCTTGGCGACGGTGTCGAGGAAGGCGCTGACGCCGAGGATGGCGTGCGGCTCCGCCTGGCAGGGCACCAGCACATAGTCGGCGGCGGTCAGCGCGTTGATCGTCACGGCCCCCAGGTTGGGGGCACAGTCGATGACGATCACGTCATAGCGCTCCCGCACGCCGTCCAGCATCTCGGCCAGCGCGGTCTGGGCGTTGGTCAGGTTGCCCGGCAGCTCGGTGTCGGCGCTGGCCAGCGCGATGCTGGAGGGGACGACGTCCAGCCCCTCGACGCTCGTCGGGCGGATCACCGCGTCGAGCGGCGTCTTGCCCATCAGCGCATGGTAGAGGACCCTGCCCGCCTCCGTCAGCGCGACGATGTCGGTCTGCGGCACGCCGACATGGACGGTGGCGTTGCCCTGCGGATCGGCATCGACCAGCAGCACGCGGTTGCCGGCACGGGCCAGGATGAAGGCCAGATTGATCGAGGTCGCCGTCTTGGCGGTGCCGCCCTTCTGCAAACCGACGGCGACGGTGGTGCCGCGGCGGGGCAGGGTGCTTTCCGGCCGTTCGAGATCGAGCAGAAGCAGCCGGCCCAGCACGTCGCGGGGCAGGGCCTCCTTGCCGGTTTCCCATTTGCTGAGCCGCTGCTTGTCGTATTTGCGGCCCGTCAGTTCATTGACGAACGCCGCCATCTGCGTCTGGGTCAGGCCGCGCCGTTCCCGCAACGCCTTCAACTGTTCCCCTGTCACGCCCCGTCCTCCTGGCCCCGGCACCGGTCGGCAGCGACCCTATCAAGTCGTCGCGACTCCGGCAACGGGTGTCTACCGAAGGGGGAGGGGGTTTGCGATTGGGCGCTCTCCCGGAGCTCTCAGCGGCTCTTCGATCCGCCTGACGCCATCAGCACAGACTTCGTTTGTGCGAGAGGCGGGAGCGGGCAATTTCACACCGTCTCGTCGTATTCCACCTTGGGAGCGTCGATCCAGTTTTCCGGCTGGCCCTGGCTCTTCTTCCAGAACAGCACCGGCAGCTCGGCGTTCAGCACGCGGCCCAGCACGGCGCCGCGCGCCTTCATCGTCTCCTTGTATTCCGCCGTCTCGACGATGCGGACGCCATAACCGGGGATGCGGTCGGCGGCCAGGACAGGATTCAGCGCGTTCTTGAACTTGCGCAGGTCGTTGTCGGAACCGACGCGCTTGCGCAGCGGCTCCAGCGCCATCCAGAAGGCGTGGCCGCGGGCGAGGTGGGCGCGCGCGATCTCGTACAGGCGCTTCTCCACCGGCTTCAGCGCGAAATACTGGTCGTCGTAGCTCAGCAGATTGTGGCCCAGCGCCGCGCGGGTGACCCAGCCCGACAGCGTCAGCTTCAGCCCGCGCACCGCCCGCTCGCCGTCCTTCTTGCGCTGGTAGAGCAGCTTGTAGTCGGAAATCCACGAGAAGGCGCCGCTCTCGCCCTCGCCGCCGGTTTCCAGGTTGGTCTTGATCTGCGTGCCCTGGAGCCGTTCCAGCGCGCCTTCGATCTTGTCGTAGGCGCTGCCGCCGGCGGTCTTGCCGACGATGCGCTGGAGGTCGCTGGTGGTGAAGTGCAGCTCGCCCAGCTTGGAGCCCTTGCCGGAGTCCATCTTCTCGCGCAGCAGCGAGATGGCGTAGAGCAGCACCGCCTTGTCCCAGATCGTCGCAACGCCGACGTTCTTCGGCGCCCGCACCTCGATCCGCACCTTGCCATCATCGTAGGTCGGCAGCGATTCCGCCTTGTCCTTCGACAGGCCGAACAGGCTGTAGACCATCATGTGGCGGTCGTTCTGCACATCGCCGGTCAGCGGTGAATCGAGCCGCAGAGCCAATTGCAGCGGCCGGTCGAGCAGCTCGGCGTTGATGGTCTGGGTCATGCGATCTCTCCGCTGGTCCTCGGCGGCCTCAAGTGGGTTGAACCCATAATCCACAAGCCTGCCGCCCGGTTCCACACTGCCGGGCCAAACGTCGCCGTTCTGCCGAAAGATTCCCGCGGCCGGCGCCGAATGCCCGGTCGAATGTCGCCGTTATGCCAGTTTTTGCGGCCGACGGCGGTCGGACCGGCACCGGACGCGGATTCGACGGGGGAGGGAGTCGCTCCGGCCGGCCAGCGGTGGCGGCAACGTCTGCGTTCTGCCGTGCCGGTGGGGAACGGGGCAGGGGGATCTCACGCCAACATGTTGATTTTCCTCGGTTATTGTATGGATTGCGACCCCAGGATCGGGCGGGAAGGCCCCTGGGGAGGGCATCGACTGGCAGAACGGCGACGTTCGGACGATCCGCCGCAGGGCCGATTCCCGCCCGATTCTCCGCCGATTCCATACCGGGGAGGGGAGGGGTGGGGTGGAATCCGCTCCATCATTCGGCAGAACGGCGACGTTCGACGGGACCATCCCATCCGCCCAAGCCGCCGACGGCCAAGAATCTTTCGGCACAACGGCGACGTTTGGAGCCGAATCTTTCGGCACAACGGCGACACTTCGACCCGGACGGCCGAAGGAGCGGCGCAGCAAGTGCTTGATTCCTCCGCAAGAATCCAGCCCGGTGTCCGCGAAATGCCGTCCACGGGCGATTCTTCCAAGACCGTGGACAGACGCGCAACGCCACGTACACATTTCAAAAAACGGGCGAAAACCGCCCTCATGCCGTCGTCGTGCGCCCATGCCAGCTCCTGGCCGGCGCCACGCGCCGGTGTGACGGGCGGTATGACACCGGGCAACGTGAATCCAGGCACCGCGAAGCGGGCCTCTAGACGGAGAGCACAATGACGTAACGGAGCACCGACCTCCGAAAACACAAAAGGCCCGGATTGCTCCGGGCCCTTCGTGTCGGACGGAGGAGACCGAGGGAAACCCGGGCACCCCACATCTGGCGGTTTGGCGACTCCATGATGGCAGGGCAGGCCCGCAAAGCCAAGCGGATTCAGTGCGAATCCGTTGACGCTCTTCCTTTGTCTTCACCCGTCCTAAGGATCGACCGACAGACGGGTAACGCAATGAAGCCATACATCGACATGTACAGGCGCTGGATTGCCGTGCCCGGCATCCAGGCCGCCGACATCGCGGTGTTGTCCGCGCTCTACGCCCATGCCGACCGCGACGGTGTCTGCACCGCCACGCAAGGGGAGCTGGCCGAGGAGCTTGGGCAAAGCCGCGCCTGGTTCAACGCCGTGCTGAAGGGCCTGCAGGAGAAAGCCGCCCAGGAATCGGCAGCGGCGCTGGTCTGTGCCAAGCCGCGGCGGGGCCTGCGTGGATTCGCCTATCAGCTGGCGGGACTGGAGGGTGTTACCGCCGGCATGTCCTGTCAGCCGGCTGACAGCAGCGGTTCGCCGGCCGGCATCTCCTTTGAATCCCAGAATCCTGAATCCTCCTCCTCCCTCCAGGGCGGGGGGATGGGTCGGCAGGACGAGGCGCTGCCGGCCGACTGGCAGCCCGATGCCGCCGATCTGGCCTGGGCGGCGCTGGAGCGTCCGGAGGTCGATGCCGGCCGGGTGACGGCGAAGTTCGTGTCCTGGTGCCGTAAGGCCCACCGCCGCAACGGCTACCGCCCGCCGGATCCGGGGGCCGCATGGCGCCGCTGGATCGCCCGGGAACTGGTGGCGCCGGCAGAACAGTTGGCCAGCCCGGTTCCGCCATCCGCCCAGCCTTTCGTCCAGTCCTCCGCCCCTCAACTCCGCCGGGAGCCCCGCAATGACCGCCGCACCGAACTTCGAGGCAGTGCCCTGCGTGCCGGCCCTGCGTCCGATGCCGCCGGCCGCAACCGTGAAACCCTCGCAGCCTTGCGGCTTCGTCTCGCTGGCCAGGCTTGATGCCGCGGATCTGCGGTTCGAAACCCGGGATCTGGCGCCCGACGAGATCGGGGCGCTCGCCGACCGGGTCGAGCAGGCCATCGGCACGCTGACCCCGCCGATCGGCATCGAGAATGTGCTGATCGGGCTGGAGAAGCTGGCCGACCGCTTCGCGCTGGAACTGCCCGACGCCGATCTGCTGGAGGCCGACGTGCGGGCGATGGCGGACTGGCCGGCCGACCGCTGGATGGCGGCCTTCGATGCGGTGTGGGCGGCTTTCCGCAGCGGCTGGAGCCGCTTTCCGACGCTGGGCGACTTCCGCGAGGCGCTGGGCGCCCTGCCGCCGGCGGTGGAAAGCCGCGCCGCCGACGATCTGCGGCGGCTGGCGGCCCGGCTGCGCCAGGAACAGCAGCTGCGCGCCCGCACCGAGGAGCAGCGCCGCCGCACCCGTGCCCGTGAAGCCGCCCTGGCGGCCCGGCAGCGCGAACTGGCGCTTCGGCGCGCAACCGAACTCCTGCTTGTCCGGGGGCCGGTCGAGCAGCATTATCCGCCGGACCACCAGAAAGTGCAGCCAGCGGATGAAACCGAACCAACGCCCGCCGCATCGCCCAGCCGGGACCGCCGACGCACAGGCGCTGCTGACCCGTGCCGTCACCCATCATCAGACCGGGCAACTGGCCGAGGCGGCGACACTCTACGAACAGGTGCTGAAGCGGCTGCCGAAGCAGGCGGATGCGCTGCACCTGTCGGGGCTGATCAAGGCGCAGACCGGCGCGGTGCCGGAGGGGATCGAGCGGATCCGGCAGGCGGTGAAGGCCGACCCGCGCCAGCCGCTCTTCCATGCCAATCTGGGCCGGCTGCTGGAGGCGGCGGAGCAGTGGGAGGATGCGGCGACGGCCTTCCGCTCGGCGGGCCGTCTGGCGCCGCTCGACCCGTCGCTGCCGCGGATGGAGGCGGCAGCCTGGACAAAGCTGGGCCGGCAGGACGCGGCGGCGCCGCCGCTGCTGCGGGCGATGGCGCTGGAGCCGGCGGATGCCGGAAGCGCGGCGGATCTGGGCGACGCTCTCTACGACTGCGGGCGCTTCCTGCCGGCCGCGGACTGGTACGGGCGGGCGGCGGCGCTGGAGCCGCACCGGGTCCTGGCGGCCTTCAACCGGGGAGCCGCCCTGCGCGACGGCGGCCGGATCGCCGAGGCGGCGGCGGCCTTCCGGGCGCTGGCGGGACGGGCGCCGGAGATGGTGGAGCCGCTGGAGCACTCTATGCAGCTCTCCCAGCAGCTGGGCCAGCATCTGGGCGCCGGGACGGCTGCCCGCCGGCTGCTGGCGCTGGTGCCGGCACAGGCGGCGGCGGTCCGCAGCCTGGGCAGTGCCGAGACCGGGCCGGCGCAGGAGCCGGTCTGGCTGGCACGGCTGGCACGGCTGGAGCCGCTGGCCGACGATGTGGTGCTGGCGCTGGCCGGCCGGCTCTATGGCCGGCGGCGGATTGCGGCGGCGGAGCGGGCATACCGCCACGCGCTGGCGCTGAGGCCGGAGTCCGGCCTTGCGCTGTCGGGGCTGGGACTGGCGCGGGCGACGCTGGGGATGGCGGGGGCCGTGCCGGCGGTGCTGCGTGCGGTGCGGGTGGCGCCCGACGATGCGGCGCTCGCCGCCAATGCCGGATCCGCCTTCCAGCTGGCCTTGCAGCCGGAGGCGGCGCTGTCCTGGCACCGGCGGGCGCTGGTGCTGACGCCCGACGCTGTGGCGGCCTGGGTCAACATCGGCACCCTGCTGCTGGAGGCCAACGCGGCGGAGGAGGCGATCCCGCCGCTCGACCGCGCCGGACGGCTCGGCGACATCACGCGGGACATGGATCAGCTGGCGCTCGCCAACTCCAATCTCGGGGTCGCCCGGATGGCGCTGGGGCTGCATGGGGAGGCGGTGGCGGCCTTCCGCGCGGCGCTCGACCGGACGCCCGACGACGCGTCGATCCGCTCCAACATGCTGTTCTGCCTGTGCTTCGACGACCGGGCCGATCCGGTCGAGGTCTTCCGCGAGCATCGCGCCTTCGAACGCCATCTGCCGGCGGTCCCGGCCGCCCCCCATGCGGTGGAGAGCCGCGATCCGGAGCGGCGTTTGCGCGTCGGCTACCTGTCGCCGGATTTCCAGCGCTATCCGGGGCCGGGCTACCACTTCCTGCTGCCGCTGATCGAGGGGCACAACCGCGGGAGGGTCGAGGTCACCTGCTACCACAGCGACCGCAGCCGCGATGCCACCACCGACCGCTTCCAGGCGGCGGCCGACCGCTGGCGCGACGTGGCGGTGCTGACCGACGAGGAACTCGACCGGCGGATCCGGGAGGACCGCATCGACATCCTGGTCGATGCCGGCGGCCACATGTCGCGCAACCGCATGCCGCTGATGGCGCGCCGTCCGGCGCCGGTGCAGGTCAGCCTGCCGCTCTATCCCAACACCACCGGGCTTGGCGCCGTCGATTACCAGATTGCCGACCCCCGCGTCGCTCCGCCGGGGGCGGACGCGCTGCATGCGGAGAAGCTGATCCGGCTGCCGGGCTGCGTGCTGTGCTACCGCCCGGCGGACTCCGCCTTCGCGCCGCCGATCCTGCCGCCGGTGGAGGGGCGCGGCCACATCACCTTCGGGTCCTTCAACAACATCACCAAGGTGAACGCCGCGACCATCGCGCTGTGGGCGCGGCTGCTGGCGCTGGTGCCGACGGCGAAGCTGGTGCTGAAATGGCGGGGCTTGGGCAGCGGCGGCGGTGCCGACCGGCGCCTGCTGGCCGCCTTTGCCGGGCATGGCATCGGATTGGGGCGGCTTGAGCTGCGCGGCATCACCCCGGATCCCTATCAGGACTATGTCACCATCGACGTTGCGCTGGACCCCGTCTTCGCCAATGGCGGAACGACGATCTGCGATGCGCTGTGGATGGGCGTGCCGGTGCTGAACCGGACCGGCCCGACCAAGATCGGCCATTGGGGGGCGACCCTGCTCGACGCTGTCGGGATGGCGGAGCTGGTGACGCGCGACGACGAGGCCTATCTGGCGCAGGGTGTCCGGCTGGCGACCGACCGCGCCTTCCTTGACGCGCAGCGCGAGGATTTGCGCGAGCGGATGCGGCGGTCGGCCCTGATGGACGAGCCCGGCTATGCCCGCGCGGTGGAGGCCGGCTACCGCACCGCGTGGCGCCGCTGGTGCGCCGGGCTGCCGGCGGTCGCCTTCGATGTGGCGGCCTTCGACGTTTCGGAAGGGGAGGGGCGGCGATGAGCGTCTGCGATCTGGCGGCCGTCCGCAGCATCCTGGTCGTCAAGTTGGACGAGGCCGGCGACTTCGTGATGGCGACCCCCTTCCTGCGGGCCCTGCGCGCCGCCGCCCCGCAGGCGCGCATCGTGCTGGCGGTGCGCGAGGCGGTGGCGGATCTGGCCCTGACCTGCCACTGGGTCGACGGGGTGGTGGCGCCGCGGCCGAAGGAGGGCGGCGGCATCGACTTCCGCGGCATCACCCCCGGCGGGCTGACGCTGTTCGCCGAGTGCTACCGCGCCGGCTTCGATCTGGCGCTGGTGCCGCGCTACGACTTCGACCGCCATGGCGCGACGACGCTGGCCGCCAACAGCCGGGCGAAGCTGGTCGCCGGCTTTTCCGAGCGGGTCACGCCGTGGAAGGCCGACGGCAACCAGGGCTTCGACCGCGCCTATGGGCTGGCGCTGGCCCCGCCGCCGGGGCGGCACGAGGTGGAGCAGAACGCCGCCCTGCTGGAAGCGCTCGGCGCGGGGGCGGATCCGGGGCCGCTGGAACTGGCGCTGACGGCGGAGGACAGGGCGGAGGCGCGGAGGCTTCTGGGGGTTGGAAATGGCCCTGGGGATGGCCTTGGCGATGGTCGCCCGCTGATCGCGGTGGCACCGGGGGCGGCCAGCCCGCGCCGTGCCTATCCGGCCGACCGGCTGGCCGCGGTGGTCTCCGCCGTCGCCGGTGCGCTTGGTGCGCGGGTCGCCGTGCTGGGCACGGCGGCGGAGCGTCCGGCAGCGGCGGTGCTCGCGGCGGCTATGCCCGGACGGACCATCGACCTGACCGGGGCCACGCCGCTGCGGGTTGCCGCCGCGGTGATGGCGGAGGCGGCGCTGGCGATCACCATGGATTCCGCGCCGGCCCATCTGGCCGCGGCGGCCGGGGTGCCGGTGGCGGTGTTCTCCTGCCATCCCATCGGCGGCGATCCCAACCACTACCATGCGCCGGAGCGTTTCCGGCCCTGGACCGGCGGGCGGGAGGAGCGGGCGCTGGTGCTGCGGCCTGAGGCAGCGGTGCCGCCCTGCTCCTCGTCCTGCCTGGCGGCCGAGGCGCATTGCATCGCCGCCATCGATCCGGCCGACGCCGCCCGGCGCATTTTGGCCCTGGCGGCCGCCACCATCGGAGAGCAGGGATGAGCGATCCCATCATCCATGTCAGTTTCCCGCAGCCGCCGGACGCCTATCCGAAGACGCTGCACTGGCATGCCCAGCTCAGCCGCCATGTGTTCGAGGCGTTGCAGCAGCGGTTCGGCACCCGCGTGCGCTTCTCGCCCTGGAGCGCGCCGCTGGAGCCGGCCGGGCGCGACGTGCTGGTGTCCTTCCTGCCCCATCCGGCGCTGAAGGACTGGAAACGCTCGGTCCTGATCGAGAATTCCAACTTCGACACCGACAAATGGCGCTTTGCCGCCTTCCGCCGTTTCGGCCTGAACGCGCCGGTGGATTCCGTGCGCGAGACGGAGGCGTGGATGCGGCACCAGTTCGCCGCACTGGTGCTGAGCAACGATGTCGCCATCCGCCGCGTGGCAGCCCGCGACCCGCAGGTGGCCGACTGCCATGACCATATGGCCGCGCTGGTGCGGCACCTGTCGGTCCATCCGCACCCCATCGACAAGGTGGAGTTCTCCCGCCTCGCCGACGGCTTCCCGCTGCCGCCGAAGGTGCGGATGCTGGTCTATCATGCCGGCCCGCGCAAGAATTCGGCGGAGCTGATCCAGACCCTGCGCGACATCGGTTTGCAGGAGAACGGCGACTTCAGCGTCGTCGCCCATGTGCCGAAGGACCGTGCCGACCTGATGGCCTTCCTGCGCCAGAATTTCCTGATCGTCGGCAACACCTCCTACTCGGAGACCGGGCCGATCAACATGATCGAGTATCTGCTGTCGGGCTTCGCCATCTACGGCCATGACGACTGGTGGGACGGGGCGGGAAACCCGCGCTTCGGCTGGTCCTACGACCCGGCGGCGCAGCAGGCGAACCGGGAGAACCTGCGGCACATTTTCCACGAGCTGGGACCGGCCGGTCTGGCCGCCGAACGCGACCGCGTGCGCACCGCGTTTCTGGAGCGCACCGACAACGACTGGCCGGCGCTGCTCGGCCCGCTCTGCCGGCATGTCGAGGCGCTGCTGGACAGCGACCATCCGGGGCGGATCGACGGTTGAGTCATTCGTGACCCGACAGATCGCGAAAGTTGCTTTCTAATTCGAAAGCCGGCGACGGTTCAGAGAGCCATCGCATATGCCTCCCTCTTCCGCCTCTCGCACAAACGAAGTTTGTGCTGACGGCGTCAGGCGGATCGAAGACCCGCTGAGAGCCCCGGGAGAGAGAAGGGGCCCGCCGCGAAGCGGTGGGAAGGGTGAGGGGTTGGGCATGAAGCCATGCGGTTCGGGAGTCTTGCTCTACCCCTCACCCTCCCCACTTCGTGGGTCCCCTCCCTCTCCCGGGGCGGGAGAGGGCATTTTCTTGCCGCAAGTGGGAGATACGGCCCCCGGAAAAGAAAATGGGCGGATCCACGGGTAAGGTGGATCCGCCCGAGGCGAGGAGACTGAAAGCCGGTGCCCGAACGTGCCTGTAAAGGCACCGGCACTCCGGAAGGCCCGGCTGCGCAGGACAGTGCAGCCAAGCCATCCGAACCGAGCGTCTCCTATCTCTGTGACACGGTTACCCGGCGATCAGGCCGCGCAGCTGCCGATTTGCGACAGCCAGCATGGCGAGATCGACCGCCGGCTGGGCGCGCAGTTCGGCCAGAAGCTGTTCGACCCGCTCGACCACCAGATTGCGGTTGGCGATCCAGCCATCGACCGCCGCGGCCTCGTCGCCCTCGCTTTCCAGCACGCGCACGGTCAGCGCGCTCTGGTGGGCGAACAGGTCGTCGACGATGGCGGCGACCGCCTGACGCTGCCAGTGGTTGTCGACCTTGGCGCCGGCGGCGCGGTCGCGCAGCCATTCCAGGCCGAAGCGGCGGCCGAGGCCGAAATAGACCGAGGCGACGCCCTCCACCGCGCGGCCGGTGCGCTCGGCGATCCGCACCAGATCGGGGGCGGCGGCGAGCACCGGCAAGGCGGCGATGCGGCGGGCCAGATCCTCCGGCACGCCCTGGGCCATCGCATCGGCGATGCGGGTGGCGAGGCGCGAAGACTCCTCGGCGTCGAGGAAGCGGTCCAGCCCGGCGGCCAGAGCCTCCACCCCCGGACGGAAGGCGGCGGACTCGCGGCCCAGATCCAGCGGGTGCGGGCTGTGGGCCAGGAACCAGGCCACCGCGCGGTCCAGCAACTGGATGGTCTCCAGCATCAGCGCCGTCTGCAAGGCTGCCGGCACGACGGTGTCGAGCGCGTCGATGGCGTCCCACAGCGGGCGAAGCTGGAACACGTCCCGCGCGATGGCATAGGCGCGGGCGACGTCCGCCGGGCCGAGGCCGGTCTTCTCCACCATGTCGCGGACGAAGGTGGGGCCGACGCGGTTGACCAGGCTGTTGGTGACGGCGGTGGCGATGATCTCGCGGCGCAGGCGGTGGCGCGAGATCGCCTCGCCCTGGCCGTCCCGCAGCGGCTGCGGGAAGTAGCGCAGCAGATCCTCGACCGTCGCCGGATCGTCCGGCAGTTCCGAGGCCAGCAGATCGTCGTACAGCGTGATCTTGGCATAGGCCAGCAGCACCGCCAGCTCCGGCCGGGTCAGGCCGCGGCGTTCGGCCATCCGCTGGGCCAGCTCCTCGTCGGTCGGCAGATACTCGATGGCGCGGTTCAGCCGGCCGTTGCGCTCCAGATTGCGGATGAAGCGCAGCTGGGCCTCAAGCAGGCCGGCCCCTTGAGCCTCGGCGATGGTCAGGGCCTGGCTCTGGCGGTAATTGTCGGCCAGCACCAGCCCCGCCACCTCGTCGGTCATGGCGGCCAGCAGGGTGTCGCGCTGCTTCAGCGTCATGTCGCCGCGCGCCATGACGTCGCCCAGCAGGATCTTGATGTTCACCTCATGGTCGGAGGTGTCGACGCCGGCCGAATTGTCGATGGCGTCGGTGTTCAGGCGCACGCCCTTGCCGTCGCGGCCCTTCTGCGCCGCCTCGATGCGGCCGCGCTGGGTGACGCCCAGGTTGGCGCCCTCGCCGATCACCTTGGCGCGGATCTGGCCGCCGTCGATGCGCAGCGCGTCGTTGGCCTTGTCGCCGGCCTCGGCGTTGGTCTCGCTCGACGCCTTGATGTAGGTGCCGATGCCGCCGAACCACAGCAGGTCGACCTCGACCGTCAGCAGGCGGCGCATCAGCTCGACCGGCGACAGGTGGGGCTGCTCGATGCCGAAGCAGGCGCGGACCTCCGCCGTCAGCTCCACCGTCTTGGCGCTGCGCTCGACGATCATCGCGCCCTTGGACAGCCTGGAGCGGTCGTAATCGGCCCAGGAGGAACGGGGCAGGGCGAATAGCCGGTTGCGCTCCTCCCAGCTGGCCGCGGCGTCGGGGTCGGGGTCGAGGAAGATGTGGCGGTGGTCGAAGGCGGCCAGCAGGCGGATGTGGCGGGACAGCAGCATGCCGTTGCCGAACACGTCGCCCGACATGTCGCCGACGCCGACCACGGTGAAGTCGGTGGTCTGGATGTCGGTGCCCATCTCGCGGAAATGGCGCTTCACCGATTCCCAGGCGCCGCGGGCGGTGATGCCCATCACCTTGTGGTCGTAGCCAGCCGAGCCGCCCGACGCGAAGGCGTCGCCCAGCCAGAAGCCGTGGTCGATGGAAACGCCGTTGGCGATGTCGGAGAAGGTGGCCGTGCCCTTGTCGGCGGCGACCACCAGATAGGGATCGTCGGCGTCATGGCGCACGACATCCGTCGCCGGCACCACCGACCCATCGGCCGACAGATTGTCGGTGATGTCGAGCAGGCCGCGCATCAGCGTCTTGTAGCACTCGATGCCTTCGGCCAGTGCCGCCTCGCGGCCGGCGCTGACGGGCGGGGGACGCTTGACGACGAAGCCGCCCTTGGAGCCGACCGGCACGATGACGGTGTTCTTCACCATCTGCGCCTTCATCAGCCCCAGGATCTCGGTGCGGAAATCCTCGCGGCGGTCGGACCAGCGGATGCCGCCGCGGGCGACCTTGCCGCCGCGCAGATGGACGCCTTCCATCCGCGGGCTGTAGACGAAGACCTCCACCCACGGGCGCGGCAGCGGCAGTTCCTCGATGGAGCCGCTGTCCAGCTTGAAGGACAGATGCGGCTTCGGCGCGCCGTCCGGCCCGGTCTGGTAGGCGTTGGTGCGGAGCGTGGCGCGGATCAGGTTGACGAAGCGGCGCAGGATGCGGTCGTCGTCGAGGTTGGTGACGGCATCCAGCGCGGTCTCGATCTGCTCCAGGATCGGCGCTTCATCCAAAAGGTTCTTCGGATCGAAGCGGGCGGCGAACAGCCGGGCCAGCAGGCGGGCGGTCTGCGGATGGGCGGCCAGCGTCGTCTCGATGGTGTCCTGGGCATAGGCGAAGCGGGCCTGCTTCAGGTACTTGGCATAGGCGCGCAGGATCGTGACCTCGCGCCCGGCCAGACCGGCGCGCAGGACCAGACGGTTGAAGCCGTCATCCTCCATCCGGCCGTCCCAGATGTCGGCGAAGGCCTCCTGGAAGGTCTGCTTGACCTTGACGCAGTCCACCGGCATCCCATTCTGGGTGCGGGCGGCGAAGTCGTGGATCCAGACCGATTGAGCCGGAGTGGAGCCGCCGGCGGGGCGGACCTCGTAGGGCTGCTCGGTGATCACCTTCAGGTCCATGTGCTCCAGCATCGGCAGCACGTCGGACAGCGGTACCGGCCGGCCCTGGTGGTAGATCTTGACGTGCAGCTCGTCGCCGTCGGCCTCCAGCGGGTGGAACAGCACGATGCCGAGCCGCTGTTCGGTCAGCGCCCGTTCGATGCGGTCGATGTCGTGGACCGCGGTTTCCGCCGAGAAGGTCTCGCGGTAGCCCGCCGGGAAGGCGTCGGCGTAGCGGCGCAGCCGGGCGTTGCCGGTCTCCTCGCCATGGGCCTCGACCAGCGCGTCGCGCAGGCGGTCGGCCCAGCTGCGGGAGACCTGCACCAGCCGGGCTTCGATCTCGCCGATGTCGACGGGGGGAAGCTTGCCCGGCTCCGTCTTCACCATCAGGTGCAGGCGGGCGAGGGCGCTGTCCGACAGCTGGGTGAAATAGGAGGTGCAGGTGCCGTGGAAGGCGGATTCCAGAACCGACTGGATCTTGCGGCGCAGCGCCGTGTCGTAGCGGTCGCGCGGCACGAAGACCAGGGCGGAGACGAAGCGCTCGAACGGGTCGCGGCGGACGAACAGGGCGAGGCGCTGGCGTTCCTGCAGATAGAGGATGCCGACCGCCGTCTCGAACAGCTCGTCCGACGGGGTCTGGAACAGCTCGTCGCGCGGGTAGGTCTCGAGGATGTTCAGCAGCGCCTTGCCGTCATGGCCCGACGGGTCGAAGCCGGCGCGGCCCATGACGCGGGCGACCTTGCGGCGCAGGAACGGGATCTCGCGCGGGCTGCGGTTGTAGGCGACCGAGGTGAACAGCCCGACCGCCAGCGTGACGCCGACCACCTTGCCCTCGCCGTCGAAGCGCTTGACCAGAATGGCGTCGAGCGGGACCGAGCGGTGGACGGTGGCCTGCCGGGTGCCCTTGGTCACCAGCAGCGCGCGCGGCTGGTGCAGGAAGGCGCGGATTTCCTCCGGCAGCACGGCGGCGTGGCCGTGCTCGTCGAACACGGTGATCTCCGGCGCGCGCAGGACGCCGAGCCCGCTGCCCTCGACCAGCTCCAGCCAGGGCTCCTGGCCGGCGCCGCCGATGGTGGCGGTGTAGAGGCGGCTGCCCAGCAGGGTCATGTTGCCGTCGTCGATCCAGCTCAGGAAGTCGGCGGCCTCCTGCGATTCCTCGGCGTCGGGGGCGTGGGCGATGTCGTCGCGGGCGGCGCGCACGCGCTCGCGCATCGGCGCCCAGTCCTCCACCGCGGCGCGGACGTCGGCCAGCACCCGCTCGATGCCCTCGCGCAGGCGGGCCTGGGCGTCCGGGTCCGACAGCGGGTCGATGGAGCAGTGCATGAAGGATTCGTCATGCGCGCCGTCGGCTTCTTCGCCCCCCGGATTCTGTTCGGGCTCCAGCAGCTCGACGATGCGGCCGTCGGCATCGCGCACCACGCGGGTGACGGGATGGATGATGAGGTGGACGGTGACGCCCTGCCGGTTCAGCTCCGCCGTGACGGAATCGACCAGGAAGGGCATGTCGTCGTTGACGATCTCCACCACCGAGCGTTCGGCCTGCCAGCCATGCTCGTCCAGACGCGGCGCGTAGACGCGCACCTTGGCGGTGCCTGCGTTGCGCTGCTGCCCCCACTGCCACATGGCAAGGGCGGCGCCGTAAAGCTGTTCCGGGGTGCCGCGCAGCAGGTCGTCGGGGGGCACGTTGGCGTAGAAGCGCTTCACGAAGCGCTCCGCCCGCGCGTTCGGAACCCGGCTGCGCACCAGTTCGGCCAGTTGCTGCCGCAAGTCGCCTGCCAGATCCTTCGTCGCCGTACGCATGATGGTGGTTGTCTCCTCTCGGGTTTTTCGGGCGTGTTTGCTTTGGGCACGTTTTTCTTTTGATTGGTAGTACCACCCCCCCAAGGACTTTTCGACGGCAAATAAACGGCAGGATTTCTGACCAAGCGGCGATTCGCACTCCTTTTGGGGTATTTGTCCAAAGATTCGGACAACCCAGTCACATGTTTGCCGAATTTATCCATAGCGCATTCACATCCCCGCCATGGCCCCGCCCCCGCCGATGCCGCGGCAAAGGCGCACAGCGCCCATCCGCCGCATCCGGCGGTGGCCGGATCGGTGCGCCGGCAAGGGGAAGGCCGACTCGATTCGGCGGCAGGGGGGCGGAACCGACAAACCGGCGGAAATTCAGGAAAACCACCGGGGAAACAGGTAAGCTATACTGTCCTAACGGCGTTTCAGATCGGCGCCGGGGCGTTTTCGGACAAGCTATCGACAAGCCGGCGGGCGTGGGCGGAAAGATCGGCAAAATTCCGGGCGCACAGCACCAGCAGGCGGGGCGCCCACGGGTCGGTCAGCGGCATGACCCGCAGGCCGCCGCTGTCGAGCGCCCGCAGCGCCGCGGTTTCCGGCACGATGCCGACCCCGACCCCGCGTTCGACCAGCCGGCACAGCGCCACCGGCCCGCGCACCCGCACGCGGTAGGACAGGCTGCGGCCGGCGCGGGTGGCGTGGCCGTTCAGATAGTCCTGCAGGGCGCTGCCGGCGCTGAGGCCGACGAAGGGTTCGTCCAGCAGGTCGGCGAAGGAAATCCGATCGTGCCCGGCCAGCCGGTGCGACAGCGGCAGCACGGCGACCAGCCGGTCGCTGCGGAAGGGGCGGGTTTCCAGCCCGCCGAGATCGACCATGTCGGCGACCACGCCGAGGTCGGCCAGCCCGGCGGCCACCGCCTCGACGATGGCGTGGCTCGGCCGCTCCTCCAGATCGATGTCGATGCTGGGATTGTCGGCGAGGAAGCCGGCGAGCGCGTCGGGCAGGAATTCGTTGATCGCCGCGGTGTTGGACAGCAGCCGGACATGGCCCTTCAGCCCCTTGGCGTATTCCGCCAGCTCGCCGCGCATCCGTTCCAGCTGGTGCAGGACGAGGCGGGCATGGTGGACCACCGCGCGCCCGGCCGGGGTGGGGCGGACGCCGCGGCGAAAGCGCTCCAGCAACGGGATGCCGAGCGCCTCCTCCATCCCGCGCACCCGCGCGCTGGCCGACGCCAACGCCATGGCGCTGCGCTCCGCCCCGGCGGTGATGCTGCCGGTCTCCACGATGTGCAGGAACAGCCGCAGGTCGGTCAGGTCGAAGCGCATGGTCTGTTCTGGATGGAACCATAAAGTGTTACGAGAGCACCCATATACTGCACTCGCCGGAACCATAAAATGGTTTCGCCACAACCGTGTTCGGAATGGGCTGGTGAAGTGTTTTTGGTTCTGTGGAAACTCAAAAACACACAATTCAGTTTTGTGAAATTGCTGCGGCGATCAACATTCTGTTCCTGAATTTCAGTCGTCCAATTTTGGCTCACCTATGTTTCAAGAGCCGCAGAAGAAAATTGAACTGCATTTGAATATCACCATAATAAATTTGAATCAATAAAAGGTTCACTGGCACCGTCAAGTCGACGGTGGCATGGCGGAAAAGGTATGGGTATAGGGTCGTCATGACGACGCCCCGTGATCGCCGCTACGCCGGCTACCGCTTTCCCGCCGAGGTCATCGCGACGGCGGTGTGGCTGTACTTCCGCTTCCCCTTGAGCCTGCGCATGGTCGAAGAGATGCTGGCGGCCCGCGGCATCACCGTGAGCCACGAGACGGTGCGGAAGTGGGCCCTGAAGTTCGGCCGCGACATCGCGGATCGGTTGCGCCGGCGGGCGCCACGCCGGGGCGATAGGTGGCACCTCGACGAGGTCGTCCTGACCATCGCCGGCAAGAAGCATTACCTGTGGCGGGCGGTCGACTGCGACGGCTTCGTGCTTGATGTCCTGGTCCAGAGCCGGCGCGACGCCAAGGCAGCCAAGCGCGTGCTGCGCAAGCTGTTGAAGAAGCAGGGCTGGGCGCCCCGCGTGATGGTGACGGACAAGCTCAAGTCCTACGCTGCGGCCAAGCGGGATGTCATGCCCGGAGTGGAGCATCGCCAGCACAAGGGGATCAACAACCGAGCCGAGAACTCCCACCAGCCAACCCGACGGCGGGAGCGGCAGATGAAACGCTTCAAGTCAGCCCGGCAGGTTCAGCGCTTCCTCTCCGTCCACGACCCAATCGCCAATCTTTTCCACCTTCGCCGAGACCACCGCCCCGCTTCCCACTACCGCGCCGCCCGCGCCCAGGCATTCGCCATCTGGGCCGAGGTCGCCGGCGCGCCGTTGGCCGCGTGATCGCCCGGCGTCGGGCGTCGGGCGTCCGTGGGTAGTTCACGCCCTCCCGAACCACCAGGATCAACGAGTTGACGGTACCGAGTAGAATGCCGGAGCGATGAGCATAGGCAATGAGCGAGCCCGCATGCTGTCGGTAGCGGAAGACAGGAGTTTGATGGCTCTGTTGCAAAGTTTGCCGGCAGGCGATCGAATGGCTGGACGTTGGAGGGAGCCAAGCCGTGTCGGAGTTCAAGGGACGCCACTTCGAGGGTGAGATCGTGCTCTGGCGCTTGCGCCCCACGCTCAGCCTGCGCGATTCGGCGGAGATCCTGCTGCCGCGTAGTGCGTGCCATCCAACTCACGGTGCCTTTTTGCAATCATCTACCCTGCGGCACGGATGCTGACACACCCCTCCTGACCACCGACGCTCCGGCTTCTTTGCGCCAACGTCGCTCACCACCCGTTCATTTTGCTCGAATTTTGAGCCAGTGCATCAATTCGCCGACGATGCCACGGCGGAAGACCAGCACGCAGACGACGAAGATGCAGCCGATCACCACCGGCACCGGCAGGCTGGTGGAGGCAAGATAGCTTTCCAGCGTCACCACCAGCCCGGCGCCGACCACCGGGCCGAACAGAGTGCCCATGCCGCCCAGGAGCGTCATCAGCACCACCTCGCCCGACATCTGCCACGTCACGTCGGTCAGGCTGGCAAGCTGGAACACCAGAGCCTTGGTGCCGCCGGCAAGCCCTGCCAGCGAGGCCGACAGCACGAAGGCGACCAGCTTGTAGCGGTCGGTGCGGTAGCCGAGCGAGATGGCGCGCGGCTCGTTCTCCCGGATCGCCTTCAGCACCTGGCCGAAGGGCGAATGCACGGTGCGCCAGATCAGGGCGAAGCCGGCGACGAAGATCGCCAGCACGGTGTAGTACATGGTCAGCGGCTGGCCGAGGTCGAACAGCCCGAACAGGGTGCCGCGCGGCACGCCCTGGATGCCGTCCTCGCCATGGGTGAAGGGCAGCTGGAGCGCCAGGAAGAACACCATCTGGCTCAGCGCCAGCGTGATCATGGCGAAATAGATGCCCTGGCGGCGGATGGCGATCAGCCCGAAGACCAGACCCATCAGGCCGGCGACCGCGGTGGCGGCGATCAGCCCGAACTCCGGCGCCCAGCCCCAGACCTTCACCGTGTGGGCGGCGATGTAGGCGGCCCCGCCGAAGAAGGCGGCATGGCCGAAACTGAGCAGCCCGGCGAAGCCGATCAGCAGGTTGAAGGCGCAGGCGAACAGCGCGAAGCACAGCACCTTCATCAGGAAGACGGGATAGAGCACGAAGGGTGCGGCGACGGCGAGCAGCAGCAGGACGGCGGCGATCAGAGCCGTGCCGATCGCAGGTCCGCGGGCCGGAGTCCGCACGGCGACGGGGGTGGAGTTGCTGGTGACGCTCATGGATCAGCGCTCCCGTCCGAAGAGGCCCGCAGGCTTGATGAGAAGGACGATCGCCATGATGACGAACACGACGATGTTGGAGGCTTCCGGATAGAAGATCTTGGTCAGCCCCTCCAGCAGCCCCAGACCCAGCCCGGTGACGATGGCGCCGAGGATCGAGCCCATGCCGCCGATCACCACCACCGCGAACACCACGATGATCAGGCTCGACCCCATCAGCGGCGACACCTGATAGATCGGCGCCGCCAGAACCCCGGCCAGACCGGCCAGCGCCACGCCGAAACCGTAGGTCAGCGACACCATCACCGGCACGTTGATGCCGAAGGCCTGCACCAGCGTCGGGTTCTCCGTCGCCGCCCGCAGATAGGCGCCCAGCTTTGTCCGCTCGATGGCGAACCAGGTGCCGAAGCAGACGGTGAGAGAGGCGACGACGACCCAGGCGCGGTAGTTGGGCAGAA